>NZ_JAKSYK010000072.1:0-67480 GCF_022829425.1 Methylobacterium sp. J-072
CGCGCGGCAGCGGTCGTTCGCCAGCGGGCAGCGCGGGTTGAAGGTGCAGCCCGGGGGCGGGTCGATCGGGTTCGGGATCTCGCCGGAGACCGGCACCCGGGCGCGGCCGACATGGGCGAGGTCGGGCACCGCGTCGAGCAGGCCTCTCCCGCACGGGAGAGGGGACCCGCGCCACATCCGGGGATGGGTGAACCCGCTCGCCCACACGGGACGCGGGCGGCGCTTCCCCTCATTCCCCCGCCCGCACGATCGTCGGCTCGTGCGTCACCGGAAAATTCACCGAGCGGGCGATGAAGCACTGCGCGTGCGCCCGGTGGTGCAGCGCCAGGGCCTCGGCGGCGTCCGAGTCCGCGGTGATCGTCACGCGGGGGCGCAGGGTGACGGCGGTGAACTGGCCGGCGCCGTCTTGCTCCTCGGTCATGCGGCCCTCGGCCCTGTCCGTGTAGGCCGTCACCACGATCCCGGCCTGGGCGCAGAGGCCGAGATACCAGAGCTTGTGGCAGGAGGAGAGCGAGGCGACCAGCAGGTCCTCCGGGTTCCAGCGGGCCGGGTCGCCCCGGAAGGCCGGATCCGACGAGCCCGGGATCGGGGGCTTGCCCGGGGCCGCGGCCTCGAAGGCGCGGTCGTAGCTGCGATAGGTCCGGGTGCCGGTGCCCCGGTTGCCGGTCCAGGTCACCGTGACTGCGTATGTGTGCTCTGTCTCGGGCATGGCTCCCTCCCGGCTGTGCGGCCTGGGAAGCGGGGCCGCACTCGGCTAGGCTCCCGGGCCGCGCCGCCCGGATCGAGTCGGGCGACCGCACAGCCTAGCAAAGCGCGCCGCAGCCGCCAGCCGGTCGCGGGCGCCGCCTGGAGGATCGACACGATGGCGCGCCGCTTCGTCACCCTCGACGTGTTCACCGAGCAAAAGCTCGCCGGCAATCCGCTGGCCGTGGTGCTCGACGCCGAGGGGCTCGACACGGCCGCGATGCAGGCGATCGCCGGGGAGTTCAACCTGTCCGAGACGGTGTTCGTGCTGCCGCCGAGCGATGCCCGCCACCGGGCGCGGCTGCGGATCTTTACCCCGGCGCGGGAGCTGCCGTTTGCCGGCCACCCCACCGTGGGCACGGCCGTGCTGCTGGCGCTGGAAGGGCCGTCCCAGGGGGATGCCCGGGCCTTCGGCCTGGAGGAGCGGATCGGGATCGTGCCCTGCGTGGTCGAGACCTTTTCTGACGGCAGCGGCGGCCGGGCCCGCTTCAAGCTGCCGGGCCTGCCCGAATATCTCGGCCCCGGGCCGGAGCCGGCGGTGCTGGCGCCGCTCCTCGGGCTCACGCCCGGCGACATCGGCACCGGCCGGCACGTCCCGAGCCGCCACGGGGTCGGGCCGAGCTTCACCTGCGTGCCCATCGCCTCGGTGGCGGCGCTCGACGCCGCCAGGCCCGCCCAAGGGCCGGAGGCGGAGGACGGGCTCTACCTCTACGCCCCCGACCCCGAGGCCACCGGCCAGAGCTGGCGGGTGCGGATGTTCGCGCCGCGTTCCGGCATTCCGGAGGACCCCGCCACCGGCTCGGCGGCGGCCGCCTTCGCGGGGGTGCTGATGCAGTTCGAGACGCTGGGGGAGGGCACCCACGACGTGGCGATCCGCCAGGGCGAGGCCATGGGCCGGCCGAGCGACATCGCGCTCCAGCTCACTATCGAATCCGGCGCCCTGCGCTCGGTGGAGATCGGCGGCGCGGCCGTCATCGTATCGGACGGACGTTTACGTGTCTGACGGCTTCCGGATCACCCGGCTGTCCGGCGTCACGGCCCGGCTCGTCGCCTACGACTGGCCGTTTCCCCGGGACAACGCGGCGGCGATCGCCGACCATTGGCAGGCGCGGCTCGCCCGCAGCCCCGGGATGTTCGACGGCACCGTGCTGCTCGGCTGCGCCTGCGCGGTCGTGGCCGGGATCGCCCGGGTCGACCTGTTCCCGGTGCGCTATTCGAGCTTCATCGCCTACCGGGATCGGGGACAGCATGAGGGCGGCGTGGTCAACGCCTTCGCGGCGATCGTGCCCTGGAGCGCGGACGGGGCCGTGCTGCTCGGCGAGATGGGCGCCCACACGGCCAATGCCGGCCAGCTCTACTTCCCCTGCGGCACCCCGGACCTCGACGACGTGCGTGGCGACGCGGTCGACCTCGCCGGCAGCGCCGCCCGGGAGCTCGCCGAGGAGACCGGCCTGGCCCTGCCGGAGGGCGCCGCGACGGAGTGGGTGATGCTCGCCGGGCAGGGGCAATGGGCCTTCCTGCGGCCGGTGCGGTTTCCCGAGCCGGCGGAGGTTTTGTGCGCGCGCATCGCGGCCCATCACCGCCAGGAGGCCGAGCCGGAACTCGCCGGGATCCACCTGGCGCGGGCGGCGGACGGTCCCGAGGCGGCCCAGATGCCGGGCTTCGTGCGGGCCTATCTGGCGGATGTTTTCGGGGGTTAGGGTGCCCTGGCGGCCGGCCCGGAGCCCCTTGCTGAGAGCCGCGATGCGTTCGATGCGGCGCGGATACCGAGGCTGACGCCGCCGATCAGCAGCACGACGCTCACGATCTCCGCCGTCGTGGGCAGCCGCTGCTCCAGAACGAAGGCGTACAGGATCGCGAAGACGGTCTCGGACACGATGAGATAGCCGAGGACCTCGGCCGGCAGGGAACGACTCGCGATATTCCAGAGCCAGGTCGCTGCCCACGACGACAGAAGCCCGAGGGCCGTTCCCCACAGCAGGAGCGGACCCGCGCCGCCGATCGATCCATGCCAGAGGCTGAGCTGCCCACCGGGCAGCAACGCGGCGACAGGAACAAGGGTGACGAGCGTGGCGATGCCGGTCAGCGCCGTCCAAGCGACGATGTTGGTCTGCTTCTCGTGCGCGAGGAATTCCGCATTGCGCACCCCGTAGAACGCCCAACTCGCGAGAGCTACGAGGGCCAGGACAAGCCCGGCCGGGGATGTCGCGACGACGGGCTCGGAGGCCTCAGCCCAGGTCGCAGGCAGGATGTGGGACAGGATGCCGCCCAGTATGAGCCATGCGGGCAGCACGAAGCGTCTCAGGGAAAACGTCCCGTTCCGAACACCGCCCAGCAGGGCCATCACGACCGGCAACGTGCCGATGATCATCGTCGGAAGCAGCGTACCGGAGCGCAGCAAAGCCTCGGATAGGCACAGATAGTAGATCGTGTTCCCGGTCAGGGCGAGCCCTAGGATGACCAGCCAATGTCTCCAGAGCGTCGGCAGCCACTGATCCCGACCCAAGAAAATCAAAACGACCCCGGAGGACAGGCCGAACACCGCATACCGGGCGACGGTCAGGTCGATCGGTCCAAACGGCGCGACGAGGCCAGGGGCAATGAAGGTCAGAGCCCAAAAGGCGCCGGCCATAAGCCCTGCTGCGATGGGCCAGATCATGTTGGGCGTCCTGATGGTGGGTCGGCGAGCGACTCCGAATGACGTCACGGACGCACTGCCATCTCAACAGAGCCCCGCCCGCGCCCACGCGGGCCGTACCGGGAGAGACAGCACACGCGGAATCATTCGCCTAGGCGATAGCTATACCCGTGCATGCGCTCCGTAAGAAACGAGAAAAAAGTCGGCCATTTCTTGAAATAAACACACACTACGACTGAAATACTTTTGCTTATCCAGAACTTATCGCAATCTCAAATCGGATTTAATTAAAGATCGACCATCCAGATTTCAAAAGATCCGGAGTCTAGATCTTCCAAGGGCTCGACGCAGAGGTCGGGCATCGAACTGCGCCGCTTCGGTACGACGCCGGAGGCTGTGCAGAGGCACTTCCGTCAGCCGCTCCGTCATCCCGGGGCGCCGCAGGCGAGCCCGGGATCCAGAGCCGCCAACGGTGCAAGTCATTGATCCGACAGTGGTTCTGGATCCCGGGCTCCGCTTCGCGGCCCCGGGATGACAAGGCGGGTGAAGGAGTGGTCGGGGGCCCCGAATCCCGTTGGAAGAATAGTATCTCCATATGCGGATGTGCTGCCGCAAAGACGTCTATCTTCTTTTATAAGCCGATTGCGGAAAACATCATTATCAAAACCGCCTGCAATACGGATCACCGTTTCATTGACTGCTTGAGCCGCCCCCATAAACTTCGCCGCTCCGCTGGATCGCTCGCGCCTCGTGAGCCGAGCAACACGACAGGCCCCATGCCCCTCCGCTTCCACGCCCCCCGTCCCACCCGCCGGCGCGCGGCCGCCTGGCTCGCCGCCGTCCTCGCGCTGTCGGCCGCCCCGTCCTTGGCGGCCGAGCCGATCGTGCTGCGGGTCGGCGACCAGAAGGGCGGCAACCGCTCGCTGCTCGAGATCTCCGGCTACGGAAAGGACCTGCCCTACACCATCGCCTGGTCGGAATTCCCCGCCGCCGCGCCGATCCTGGAGGCGCTCAATGCCGGCGCCCTGGATGTCGGCTACACCGGCGACCTGTCGCTGCTCACCGCCTACGCGGCCGGCGCCCCGATCAAGGCGATCGGCGGCACCAAGTCGGACCCGCGGAGCCAGGCGATCCTGGTGCGGCAGGATTCGCCGATCCGCTCGGCCGCCGACCTCACGGGCAAGCGCCTGGCCGGCACCCGCGGCGGCTGGGGCCAGTTTCTGATCGACGCGACCCTGGAGAAGGCGCAGATCAAGCTGGAGGACGCCACCTTCGCGCCGCTCAACCCCGTGGACGCCAAGGTGGCGCTGGTCGCCGGCTCGGTGGATGCCTGGGCGGTGTGGGAGCCCTACGTCTCGTTCGCGACCCTGAAGGACAAGGCCCGGGTGATCGCCGATGGCGCGGGCCTGACGCCGACCATCACCTTCATCGTCGCCTCCGACAGCGCCATCGCCACCAAGCGGGCGGCCGTGCAGGACCTGCTGGAGCGCCTGAACAAGGCCCGGCTCTGGTCGCTCGACCATCTCCCCGAATACGCCAGGAGCACCGCCGCGCTGACCCGCCTGCCCGAGGACGTGCTGCTCTCGGCCTACAGCGCGCAGCGGACCAGCCCGATCGGGATCGACGACGGCGTGGTCGCGGAGGTCCAGGAGGCGTCCGATCGCGCCACGCGCTACGGCATCCTCGGCAAGCGGCTCGACGTGAGCCGGGTGCTCGATCGCAGCTTCACCGCGCCGGCCCCGAACGCGAACTGAGGCGGGCCCCGCCGGCCCGAATTCGCACCGCAAAAATTCGCCCGCTCCGGCGGGAGCTTCGCTGTGCCCGGGACGTTTGCGTTGCAGTCCGGGTCACCGGCCGAGGCGTCCCGCGGCGCTCCGGCCGGTGTTCCGGGCTGCCAGCACCGGAGCTCCCATGGCCGACCCGACCCGTTCGACAAGTTCGTCCCGCGCGACCCGCACGCGCATCCAGGAAGGCCAGCCCTATCCCCTCGGCGCCACCTGGGACGGGCTGGGCGTCAACTTCGCCCTGTTCTCGGCCCACGCCACCAAGGTCGAACTCTGCCTGTTCGACGACCAGGGCGAGCAGGAGATCGAGCGGATCGAGCTCCCCGAATACACGGACGAGATCTGGCACGGTTACCTGCCGGATGCGCGGCCCGGCACGATCTACGGCTATCGGGTCCACGGCCCCTACGAGCCGAAGGCCGGCCACCGGTTCAACCACAACAAGCTGCTGATCGACCCCTACGCCAAGGGTCTCGTCGGCTCGATCACCTGGAACCCGGCCCTGTTCGGCTACCAGATGGAATCGGGCGACGACCTGACCTTCGACGACCGTGACAGCGCGCCGTACAACCGCCGCTCGCGGGTGATCGACCCGGCCTTCACCTGGGGCCGGCACCGCAAGCCGCACGTGCCGTGGGAGAAGACGATCTTCTACGAGGCCCACGTGAAGGGCATGACCAAGCTCGATCCGCGGGTGCCGGAGAAGCTGCGCGGCACCTATGCCGGCCTCGGCACCCCGGACGTGCTCGACTACATCAAGAGCCTGGGCGTCACCTCGGTGGAGCTGCTGCCGGTGCATTCCTTCGTGCAGGACGATTACCTGCAGCAGAAGAACCTGGTGAATTACTGGGGCTACAACACGATCTCGTTCTTCACCCCCGCCCGGCGCTACGCGGCGGTGCCGGATTTCGCCTTCTCCGAGTTCAAGGAGATGGTCTCGCGCTTCCACGGCGCCGGCCTCGAGGTGATCCTCGACGTGGTCTACAACCACACCGCCGAGGGCAACGAGAAGGGCCCGACCCTGTCGTTCAAGGGCGTCGACAACGCCTCCTACTACCGGTTGATGCCGGGCGAGCCGCGCTACTACATCAACGACACCGGCACCGGGAACACCTTCAACCTGTCGCATCCGCGGGTACTGCAGCTGGTGACCGATAGCTTGCGCTACTGGGCCACCGAGATGCGGGTCGACGGCTTCCGGTTCGACCTCGCCACCATCCTGGGCCGCGAGCCCTACGGCTTCGACGAGGGCGGCGGCTTCCTCGACACCTGCCGGCAGGACCCGGTGCTCAACGGCGTCAAGCTGATCGCCGAGCCGTGGGATTGCGGCCCCGGCGGCTATCAGGTCGGCGGCTTCCCGCCCGGCTGGGCCGAGTGGAACGACCGGTTCCGCGACGACGTGCGCGCCTACTGGCGGGGCGATCCCGGCCTGCTGCCGGACCTCGCCGCCCGGGTCTCGGGCTCGGCCGACAAGTTCGACAAGCGCGGGCGCAAGCCCTGGGCCTCGGTGAACTTCCTCACCGCCCATGACGGCTTCACCCTGCACGACACGGTGGCCTACAACGAGAAGCACAACGAGGCGAACGGCGAGGGCAACCGCGACGGCCACTCGCACAACCTCTCGAACAATTACGGCGTCGAGGGCCCCACCGACGACCCGGAGATCAAGGCGGTGCGCCTGCGCCAGATGCGCAACATGCTGGCGACCCTGTTCCTGTCCCGCGGCACCCCGATGCTGCTGGCCGGCGACGAGTTCGCCCGCACCCAGGGCGGCAACAACAACGCCTATTGCCAGGACAACGAGGTCTCCTGGCTCGACTGGGGGGCGATCGGCGACGAGCAGCGGGACCTGGCCGAGTTCACCCAGCGCCTGATCATCCTGCGCAACGCCCTGCCGATCCTCAGCCGCGGACGCTTCCTCACTGGCCAGTACGACGAGGAGTTCGGGGTCAAGGACGTCACTTGGCTGCGCCCGGACGGGGGCGAGATGGCCAGCGAGAACTGGTCCGAGGGGGCGGCGAAGGCCTTCGCGGTCCAGCTCGACGGCCGCGCCCAGGCCACCGGCCTGCACCGCCGCGGGGGCGACGCGACGCTGCTGATCATGTTCAACGCCCACCACGACCTGGTGACGTTCACGCTGCCCGAATCGCCCAACGGCATCGCCTGGACCCGGCTGCTCGACACCAACCTGCCCGACAGCCAGGACGTGGAGAGTTTTTCGTTCGGCAAAGGCTACGACGTGACCGGTCGCTCGCTGCTGATGTTCGTGCTGAAGCCCGAGGACACCCCGGGCGACGACGCCACCGAGATGGAGCGCTCCTACCAACACGTGATGCAGGCGTTCGAGCGCGCCAACGTGGAGAGCGTGCACTTCCACCTCGACCCGGAGGCGTAAAACACCCGGGCGGGACGGTTTTCGTCCCGCCCGGGCACCATTGCCTTGCGCCCGGCGGCGCACCCGGCTAACAGCACCCCACCGCGCGGCCCTGGTCGCGCCCGGCGCTCTTGCGCTCGGGCGCCCTGTCCGCGGCCGGAGGGGTGGCCGAGTGGTTGAAGGCGCACGCCTGGAAAGTGTGTATACGGGAAACCGTATCGCGGGTTCGAATCCCGCTCCCTCCGCCATTTGACCCGCAATAACCGTTATTTTGCAACGAGTTAGCGGCTTTCATCTCAACCCTGCTTACAATTGTACCTACAGGCCGCTCGCACGGGGATGCGCGAGCGTCACCCGACGACGTGGTGGCATCCTCGTCATGAGGAGGATGCCTTGGTCTACGTGCTCATCATCATGCTGGCCGGATCCGGCTCGGGTTCGGGCTCTGCGATCGGGTCCATCGACTTCAACAGCAAGCATGCGTGTGAAGAGGCGGCAAAAATGATCGCTGAGTCGAACCGCACGTTTTCTGGCGCTACCGCCGTGACCGTGTGTGCAGCCAAGGGGTGAGCCCGCTCGGGGTGCGCGAGCGGCGTTCGTGAGGGGCAGCATGTTCCTTGCTACGGGTATGAGGTCGGTCTTTCCCCGACCTTCCACGCCCGCCCACCGTTTGCCCCTCAGCGACAAGGGCGGGCGTGGATGCCGTGAGACCGCCGAGACGGGAATCACCGCATCGGCATCAGCCGCTCTCGCCAGCCGGCGCGCTGAGCGAAGGTGTCAGCCAGGACCACGCGAGCGCGGGCTCGGGCGATCGCCTCGTCAGCATGCCTCTCAAGCATCTCGGCCCGGCTGTACTCGGCGAGGGCGAAGCGCAGGTTGGCGAAAGCCATGAGGGAGAAAATCAGGCGCATAGGACGACCACCTCCCGCAGCAGCGTGAGCAAGGCGCGGTCGGCATCATGATGGCTCATGCTGAGGTGCTGACCATCGCTGGCGAGTACGATCCTGGCTTTGGCAGCGAGATCGGATAGGCTAGCGGAAGCCTCGTCAGCAACGCGGTTCAGCACGTCGTCAACGCGATCAAGATCGGCCTCCAGGCGTTCGTCCGGCCAGTCTCGATCGTCCGGCGCGGGGTTGTTGATCCAGGCGAGATGAGACACGCCCCAATCGCAGGCGCGCGCTAGATCGGAAGGGCCGGCTATCGCCGCGCCGCCCGCGAGGGGAAGCGCAGCGAGGCCGAGGATCAGGCCTCGGCGGGATGCGGGGGCTGTCATCGGCCGCCCCTGGTCTGCTCAATGGCGAGCTTCCACTGGCGCTCCACGTTCTGGCCGAGCAGCTTGAGTTGCTTGCCTGTCACGTAGACGCCGTTGCGGGTCAGCTCGACGTCGCCGCAGCCAAGATCCATCAGGAGATCGCCGTAGCGCTCGACGTCGGCGACGGCCTCCTCAAGATCGAATAGCGTGCTGAAGGCGGGGTGGCGCTCGGTCATGCGAACCTCCGCGCGTAGGCATTGAGGTTGCCGCCCATCGCCAAGAACCGCTGATTTTGCTCGGCTTCCCCGGCCCAATCCGCGATGCCGTTGTCGTCGCCGGCTTCGCGATCACTGCCGGGCCAAGGATCACCTGCGAAAATCGCGGCATTGACCGTCAGACCGCATAGGCTCGGTTCGAGATCGGGCTCTTCATCGTGCGGCTCATCCTGGATATCGCCGCCGTGCTCGTTCTCGTGCTCGCGGTCGTCTCCAGCATCTTCCTCGCGGTCGTCTCCGCTGCCGTAGACCCAATCAAGGGCCGGGCCGACAGTGAAGGGCTCGGAAGCCCCAAGGCTGGGCTCGGCCTCCGGGTCAGGGTCGAGCGCATCTAATAACGCCAGGTCCGCCTCGATCCTGTCCTCGATCCGGCGGCGCAGCTCGGCGGCCGTTACGGGGATCCCCGTTTCGGCGAAGAAGCGGTTCAGGCCGTCCTGGATGGCGGCGATGGCCAGGTCGGCAGGATCGGCCGCCCGCATAGCGCGGATGGCTTGGGTGACGGGGCCCAGCTGCCTGCCGGACCCCTGGCCTAATAAGGGCCGCGGGTTGCCGGACTGGGGTAATAAGGGCGTGCGTGTGCTATGGGCGTAAGTAGCCATCTGCGAAGATCCCAGGCGTTGATGGTCAGGCCCGCGCGGTGTGTCCAGCACCGTTGCGGGCCGTTTGCTATTGCTAGCAGACCGCTTATAGTTGCTCACATTCCGAGCGTCAACTAGCATCTGCTAACAATGTCAGAGACACGTGAGAAGCGATCCGCGCCCTTGGGTCTTCGGATCTTGCCGTCGCTCAAGGAGGCCCTCGAACAGGCGGCTGCCGAGGATCATCGGCCGGTCGCCTCCTACGTCGAGAAGCTCCTCACCGAGCACCTGAAGGCGAAGGGCTATCTGAAGTGACAGGGCCTGCCGTGCCGCCCGAAAAGCTGGCCGAGGTCGCCGGGCTGGCAACGGCACTCGCTGACCGCATCCTTGAGCAGCACGCTGCCGGCACAACGATCGCACCGAACCAATTCCACATGCTCGTCAACGCCACCAGGATGCTTCAGGACAACGGCGTCCCCTGGCCGCCTTCCGTGGAGCATGTGCTGATGGAAGTGGCGAAGCGCGCCGAGCCGGCTGAGGTGGCTCCACACGCTGGCCCGGCTGCGACTAAGGGTGACGACGTCGTGGGGCACCTGACGCAAGTTCTCCATGCGATGCGGCGGGCGTAAGGAAGCGAACATGCGCATGGGGCGATCGAAACACAGGCTATCCGAGAGCCCGACCCAGCACGTGTCGGATCCGAAGATCGTGGCTCTGAGGCCCCGCAATCGTCGACGCTCTCCCTATCCGGGGGCCGAGGCGGCCAAGAAAATCGGGTTCTCGGCCGTGACGCTCTTCGTCGTCGTGCTGGCCAGCGGTTACCTGCTGCGCCTTTGGTAGCCGCCCTCGAAGCCGCCGGCGTCATCTTCATCAAGGAGAATGGCGAGGGGCCGGGCGCGCGGCTGCGGAAGAGGGGACTCATTGTCGAAAGCGTTCTACCGGCAAAGAGCTAGCCAAAACGCCTGCGATCTGAAAAAACATTCGGCAGATTAGGACACTCCTGCGAGGCAGGGCCGGTTATGGCGAAGAACACAGGGGATGGACACAGAAAGGGGACAGTGAAAAGCCGTGTTCAATTGAAAAATCCGATCAGCGGCAAGTATGTAAAACTTGACTCCAATACAGGGCGTATTCTTTCTGAAAAAAGCACGGCGGGGCCTTTTAAAGGTATCCGCGACATTACGAAGAAAAAGTAATGTCGCTGGTATTTTCGCCCATGGACGAGTCGGTGCTAGATACGCCACCGACAAAGCTCTATCCAAAGCATGCGTTTATAATGCGGCAGCTTGGAGAGCCTGCACAGATTGACGAGGATATCAATAAGCTCGTCAAAAAGGTATTTAAGAGCCGGGGCTTTTCCACTGTAGATGCGACTAGCTCTGTAGGGGCAAAGGATTTTCTATCCCGTATCCTAAGTCTTATTCGAGGCACTGGTTTTACCGTCGCAATCTTCTCAGAGGATACGCGCCCGCGATCTTTGGCGAATATCGCTCTTGAACTCGGGTTTGCTGCAATGTGCGGCAAGCCGCTTTTGATAGTGAAATCAGCTAAGGCAGAAGCTCCGTCGGATCTAAAGCGAACTGATTGGCTCGTGTATGACCCCAATAATACGGCAGAATTTACTGCTACGTTGAAGCTAGCTCTCGACGAAATTGAGAGTTATGCTGAATTTGAAAGCGTCGGGCTTGAGGTTGCAATAAATGGCAACAACACAGATTGTGCTGTAGCTTTTGAGAGGGCAAACAAAGCTTTTCTCTTGAGTGGAGATCCAAAATTTATCAAATCTGCTGAAGATATAATTCGTAAATTAGAGGGATTTCCGGAGGATATCAAAATTTCGGACATTGATCGGCTAAGAGATGAAATTAATACTTTCATTCTTCAGGCAGCTCGCGCGGTCGACGTAGCAAGCTCCAAAAAATCGACTCCCAAGTCCTCACCGAAATCATCTAAGACGGGCGATCAAAATGGAAAAATATCTGCCGGGAACCATTCAGCAGATTAATGAAATTCCTGCTGGATCATGCGTTCTATTTGCGGTGCATCAGAAGGCGCGGGTAGGTTTCATAGTCGAGATCGGCGACGGACAGCGCGGCATTCTTGACATTGAAGCGAAGCCGAAGGACGGCAATGAGCGTCCCGCTATCTATCTGCTAGAAAGCTTCTCCGGTGAGCGCGCCTTAGTGTACGCAGGCGCTAGAATTGTGCCCGGCATAGCTCCTGAATTGATCGGATTTGGGTATCACGGCAGTGGCGGATCGTCGAAAGCTTTATATTTATGTGGAACTGAAATTATTGTGTTGGCGGAGTTTCAGCAACGTAGGATGAAGGTCAACATGGAGTCCGGCCTGATTTCGCAACTCGATGTTGCACATGGTCTTCATTGCTTGCGCTGGCAAATTCAGGTGCCGGACGTGGACGGCGAGTTCCGCAAGATAGCGGAGTTCTCGGCGTAGTTGGTAAAGCGAACCCAATATGCTGGGGCAATGCGCAAAGTGGAAGATCACATGGCCGATTTCCCAAACCAGATGAGTCAGATAAAGCCTTGGTTCGGTAAGCGCTATCACTTTGAACCGCAGCAGGACATCACCGCATTTGAGCTCTCACAAATCCTGATCTTTATTGGTGAGCAGACCCGAGATTCGACTGTCGCTGGGTGGAAGGAGTTTCCGAACGGCGTTCCCGCACCTCTCGACCGCCACTTCCGCATGCTGGAATACTAGCCCCTCGACACCGTCATCCCGGCAGCTATCCTCCCGCCATGCGCACAGCCATCGCCGCCCTCGCCTTCGTCGTCGCTGCCGGTGGGGCGCGGGCAGCCGAGTCGGTGCCGAAGTTCAAGCCAAACACCCTCTATCCAGATGCCCGGGTCTCGCTTCTGAGCCTCGGCTGGCGGCCGGTACCGGCATTGAGCAGAACATGCGACCAGCGCGAGAACACCTGCGAGGCCTATCCGGAAGCTGAAAGCTGCGCGCCATTTGGAGCCGCGGCGTGCTCGATGCTCTGGAAGCGGGGTGAGCAACTCATCAGCGTCATGACGATCGGCGACCACGACATCCTGGTCCGGTCCGCATCGTGCCGGTCCGGCTGCTAGCCCCTTCAGCGAACATGTGACGGGCGGACTACCTCAACCGGAAGGAGCGGCGCACCCCGTCAGGAGCGCGCCGCAAGTTGGCTCGCGGTCTCCTCGACGAGCAGTGGTCGTGGGCAAAGCGCGGGCCAAGCCAGAGGTTCAGGATCTGTAAACACGACAACGCTATCACGGGTCTGTGAGCCATGACCGGCGCAGGATCCGTGCGATGCCTCAGCTGCTGCAGCGCTTCGTCCGAGATGAGAACGGCGCCACCGTGATCGAGTACGGCATGATCGCCGCCCTGATCGCCGTCGCGATCATTGCTTCCCTCAAAGTCGTCGGTTCGCGGCTTGGTGCCAAGTTCAGCGCCATCGCCGGCAACTTGAACTGATCCGCGTCGAAGGACTGGGGTGGGCAACTAGCCTGGAGCGCCCCTTCCGCTCGGCCCAGCCCGGATCTGCTCACGGGGTGGGGCGGAAGTCGGCCGATCAAAAGCGGCGCATGTAATCTCCGAGTTCGGAGCTCATCCCAGCCTGGAAGCCGATGTGCCATGCTCGGACGTCAGCAGTTCGCATGCCGGCCTCCTGATGCCCCCGGGCCACAATGATCCCGACCTGCTCGATCCGGCGCACGACGCCCTCAACGCTGCCTGTCTCCGGGCTCAGCGTCTTGATCATCTCGCTCGTCGCAAGCCGGCCAGCTTTTTCGCCTCGAGCGATGGGAGCTAGCGGCTTGCTATGCGGTGGCATGGGTCTCGATTGCCTCATCTGTGTGAGCTGATTCGCAACTTGGCGCGGGGGTACGATGGCGGACGGCGGTTACCGAGCTGTGCTGGTTGTGCGAACCCAAGGGTCCCGAGCCGGGATTCGGCACGAAAAAGCCCGCGCCGGCGGACCGGGCGGGCTGAAGTTTGTGATCCTGGCCTCGGGGGAGTCCTAGGGACCACGACGGACCTTACAGCGTTCGCCTTCGGATTGCATCGGGCGGCTTCTATGAGCCCTGCCTTGCCCTGAGCGTCTGCGCCAGTTTGAGAAGCATGATGCGGATGTGCGTTCGAAGCGGTGATTCGGCTGCCATAGTCGAAACTACGCCTAGAGGGCGTGCGAAGTTTCAGCTGCTCACCTATCGATACACGCAGCTACGTCGAAAGATAAGCAGGAGCTGGGAATAATTTCGGCACTGCTAGCCAAATGACGTAGTGCGGTGCGCGCATCAATTTTGCTGATTTATTGCTACGGGATGATTCTTGATTTTCAGCAGAATGCTTCTGATGTGCGCTCGCAACTTCTCTTTGTCCTCGGACGCCTTGCCGATGTTCTTTGCAGCTTCTGGTTTATCAAACGTCGACATGGCTTGTGCCCCAAATAAGGAGCGCCACCTCAGCGGCCTTATGGCCTTTGTTCGGAGGGCGATCGCCGGTATCTGTAATGGATCCCCTCGCCAAAATCCCGACATAATTGCAACTCGCGTGTCGAATTCACGTTTGAGATATTTTAAGTTTATCATTGTTTCTGAATGCTGTTGTAATGTTTGAACTACGTAGTTGCACGCAAGAAGCCCTTCCGAGGGTCGCGACACGCGGGAGGCCTAATTGTCTGAGCGCTTCTACTTCGACATCGAGAACGGCGAAGAAATCCTCCGTGATGAGGAAGGTGTCGAAGCGTCCAGCTTTGAAGAGGTGATGGAAGAAGCGCGGAGCGTGATCCAAGAAATGGCGGTTGAGGTGACGGGTGACAATCCAGGTGAGATGTGGACGCTAGTCGTGCGAGCTTCGGATGGATCGCTAGTCGGGCGCTTGCCGATCAAAAACTAGGACATTCGCCTCGATGTTCGGGACAAGGTCGATTTGAGCTTGCCTCTGTAAACGGTCCGCTGCCTTCGATAATCCATAGCCACGCATTTCCTGGTGCCCGGCCTCAATCCGCCCGCCGCATCTGCGCCCCGCTCCGCTGCACGACGTCCTGGAACAGCTTGCCGCTGGCGGTAGCTCAGTCAGCCTTCCGCATCTGCGACCCATTCTGAGTCCGCACTTCTTGGAACAGGTTGCCGTTCACGCTGGTCCGGGCCTTCGCCTCCGGTCCGGCCTTCTCGATCACGGTGGTGACGCTGCCATTTACCTGCGACCCGACCACACCTGCCTGGGCGGCCGCGGCACCCACCCGGGCACCATCTAGGCGCATCTGTTCCCGCTGAGCATCCTGCTTCGCGCGAGTCGCCCGTAGCGCGATACCGAGGTCGCGGGCTGCCCGGCGATCGTCCTCGTCGGAGTAGAACGGCTTCTCGCCTTGGCGACGCTCATCGTTCGGATCGGCTAGGACTTCCGCGCGGCGGGTGAACTGGCCCTTCATCGCGTCGCGGTGGCGCTGCGCCTCCGCCATGGTAACCCCAGGCGCATTAGGCATTCCCTCGGGCTTCAAGATCCGAGGGCGACCGTCCGGAAAGTAGTTAGCATCTCTACTGTCGGCGCGCTCTGCAGTGGCTCCAGCACTCTTGGGAACGAAGCCTCGATAGAACTGCTGCCGTTCTGCGATCGCGCGACGGGTGTTCTTTGGAGCTTCATAATTCTCGACCAGGGCACCCAGGATATCGTTCGGGTTGTCGCTATCGAGAGCGCGGGCAGTCCGCCGAAACCGTGGGTTACTCTTGATCTCGTCGATCGCGGCCCGGGTCTGGTCCGTGACCGACATGTCCTTCGGATACGCCCCGAACTTCCGCCGGATTGCCTCTGCCCGCTGTGGGTCCCACTGCACGATGCCCTGAGACATGTGCTTGCGGTCCCAGTGGTGGTCCCTGGGGTTGCGCAGGCTCTCGCCCGACATGTTGGCGACCAGGGCGCGTGCAGCGACGTCGGACAGGCCCTCGGCGCGGGCTGCGCGATAGGCCTCCTGCTGGTTGGCGGCCAGGCCGCCCCGGGCGACGCTGGCTCCCCCTGGCCCCATCGGAGGCATGGGCATGGGCGCGATGCGCGGCCGGCCGCCGCCCAGACCGTTGAACCGCCCGCCGCCGGCCGCCCCCTGCTCACCGCCGTAGCCCGGTCCGGAGCCGCCCCCCGGTAGGTTCGCGCCTCCACCGTATCCGCCGCCCCCGAAGCCACCCGGCCGACGGAAGCCCCCGCCGAACGCGGCCGACTGGACCGTGGCCCCGCCGAACAGTCCGCCCTGGGTGTCCATGGACTGCTTCTGGACCGTGGCGCCGCTCCGGCTGGCCTTCATCTCGTCGGTCAGACTGTCGATCGAGCGCCGCAGCTTGTCCGACGACTCGAAGTCCTTCTGCCGTTGCTCCGGCGTGCGCTCCTGGAGGGCTTTTAACCGGCCCTCGGCCTCCTCAAGCTGCTTTTTCCGGCCCGCATCCAGAAACGACGTATCGATCGAAGCGCCGCTCTCGAAGTCGACCATCGGTCGATCTATCTGCCGGCGCAGTAGGTCGACCTCCTCCTTGGCTGCGATCTCATCATCACCAACCCGCGGCGCTACGGCGCGAGCAAGTGGGCCGGAAGCCCCGTCGAGACCGCGAGCGGCCTGAGCGTACTCACCGCCGCGGATTGCGTGGATTGCTTCTGCAATCTCGTGCATCGTCTTGGCGAGCGAACCGGCCAACGCGGTGCCGGCCTGCAGGCCCTTCACAGTATCCTCGCCGAACTGCTTCCAGTTGATTTCGCCAAGTTCCTTCTTCACGCCTTGTAGGCCTTCGCGGAGGGACTTGGTCACGTCGGCGCGCTGGCCCGAAACGAGGTTGTCCGCCCACGTCGTCAGCTCGGTGGCCGGGCCGAGCACCTCCCGCGCGATCGTCGTGCCCAGCCGCTGCATCGAGCCCTTGAGGCTGCTCACCGACCGGTCGAACTTCTCTGCGTCGATGATGTCTTCGGGCTTGAACTCGCCCAGCTTCTCCCGGGCCTTCTTGAACAGATCCACCACCTTGCCGAGGTGGCCATCCGCGAGGCGCCCCAGGTCCTGGTTGCCGAAGAACTGCTGAGCGAAGATGCCCCGCTCCACCGGGTTGCGAATCGTCTCCATGAAGGACAGGGCCTTTTTCAGCTTCTCACCTTCATCCGAGGTGTGCTGAAGGTCCGAGGCGAAGTCCTGGAATGCTTTTCGGCCGGCCGCGTCCGTACCCTGCCGCATGACCCAGTTGAACGCCTCACCCGTCCCGCGAGAGAACGTCCGCATCTGGGCGGCAAAGTTCTTGGCGCTGTTGGCGACGGCATCCTGCTCGACGCCGAACCGGCCGGCCACGGCGCCGAACTCCTGAAGGGTCTTGGCCGCTACGCCGGTCTCGCGCGACAGCTGTCCGAGCCCCGTGAGGTTCCCCGTCAGTTTGTTGAGGGCGTTAGAGATGCCGGCCACCGCGGCGCCGGCCGTCAGCCCCGTGACGCCCAGGGCTGCGAACGCTGGGTTCACGACGCTCGACGCCGTCCGGGCGGTGGACTGCATCGCCCCTTCGACGCCCTTGAACCCCTTGGCGAGCATGTCGCTGTGGTTCGCGCCGGTGCGGCTGACGTCGAGCAGCTGAGACCGCAGGGCCTTCAGGGGTCCGGAAAACTTGTCCTGGACCTCCGCCTGCATGCGCAGGGCTTCATCCGCCATGGGTCGCTCCTAAGCCTGTGATGGGGTGGGCGCCGCGTGCTCCAGCGTGGCCGACATCGCGTCGAGGACCTGCGTCGCCGTCTGCACCGTCGCGAGCAGGTAGGCCGCGGTCAGATCCTCGCAGCTCACATCCGGCCACCGCGCCGCGATCGTTTCCAGAACCTCGGCCTTCCACGCCGCCTCTGTGTCGCCGATGCCGGTGCCGAGCAGGAAGTCGGCGATCTCGGCGACGCGGGTCATGGTCACTGCACCCTGTCGGCAATGGCGGCATCGACGGGGGCGGTGCGCAGGATCGCGTCGCACTCGGCCACGTCGAGGTCAGTGTGGAGCGCGAGGTACCGGGCCTGCCGCTCCCGCAGCTCGCTGTGCGGGCCGGTCATGATCGCCCGGCACCGGTCGCGCTCGGCCTCGCGGGCGAGGCGTTCGCCCTCCGAGCGGCCTTCCTCTCGGGCGTCATCACGGATGGCGTCGAGGTCGAGGCGCCTCATAGTCACGGCCGCCGGGCGTGGTTGACGTTGTTGGTGGCGCCCTGGGCGTGCCAGCCATCCTCCAGCGCCTTCGGGAGGTTCACGAGCTGGACGAGGCCGGGGCGGACCATGCCGCCCTCGTGCCGGGTGCTGCCGGGGATCGTCCGGTAGAACGTCCGCACCTCCCTGGTCTTCGTCGTGTCGATCGTGCCGTCCGGCTTGTACGGGTGCGGGAACTGGGTCGGCTCGCCGTTCTGCGCCTCGTTGACGTAGGCCTCGAAGGGCTGCTCCCGGTCCGGCGTAACCACCTTCGTAGCCGGGACGCTGCGGCCAGAGGCGACCTGTGGGCCGGGGATGCCGTGCTCAGCCGCCAGGCGCTCGGCCTCGGACCACTCGGCCAGGAAGGCGGCGATCGCGTCGGCGTGCGCGCTGTAGCCCTCGGGGATCTTGCCGACCACGGCCTGCACAGCGGTCTCGGCCTCGGCCTTCCGGCGGACCTGGGCCTCGGCCTCCTCACGCTCCCGGTCCTCGGCCTCGCGCGCCTCGGCCTTCGCCAGTTCGTCGGCGAGGTCTGCGAGGCGAACATCACACCGGGCCGCGACACGGCCCATACGAGCGATCTCGGCATCGTGGGCGGCGTGGCGATCGTCGTCGCCCGTGCGCAGCACCTCGGCGGTCCCGGCCATCAGCGCCTGGATCTGGGCGTTCGCGGCATCGGCCTCGGCCTGAGCTGCGGTGATGTCCTTGCGCACGCGCTCCGAGGTGCGGGCGGTTGCGCGGGTGGTGGTCGTGCCCAAGGGTCTGTCCTTCCGGTTAGAGGGTGCGGCCGTCCCGACCTTGACCGCCTCTTCACGTCCGGGGCGCGGAGGTCGGGTTCCCGTTGTTCGACGGGCCGCAGGCGCCGTCGCTCGTTGCCCCGAAGTCAGTGCCGGCGCCTCGCAGGCTGCCGGAGGGATGCCAACACGGCGTCGACCGTCGATTCCTCGATCTCGGTGCTGGCCGGACCGGTGCTGAAGCTGGCCGCCGCGGGCGGGGCGGCGGCGCTCGCCGTCGCAGAACTGGCGGGCTTCGCGCCCCGCATCCCGCGGTAATGCGCCAGGGCCTGGTCGACGGCGTTGCCGACGTCGCCGCCACTACCGGCGGTGCTGGCCTGCGGCGCGGCGGCAGCCTTGCCGACGTTCGCCTCCAGGTCGCGGATCTGCTCGGTGCTCAGGACGACAGAGCCGTCCTTGCCGGCCTTCTCGGCGAGGAAGGGGTACGCCGCGAACAGGTGCGGGTGACTGTTCGCCGAGACGACGCTGCCCTCGACCTTCGCCTTCGGCTGTGATGCCTGGACCCTGCTCACGACGTCACGCGCCTGGGCGAGCGGGTCGGCCGGCGCAGCCTTAAGCGCCGAACGGATCTGCTCTGGGGTCATCGTTGTGGCCGATGCCAAGTGCTGCGCAAGCCCCCCGCGCCCCTTGGCTTCCGGCATCGCCATCACGGCTCTCAGTCTGTCCTGGCTCATCCGCTCGCCTCGATCTGTCGGGCCGCGCACCCGCCCCGGTGATAGGAGCGCGGCCCGTCCTGCCGCCGCGGATGCCAGGGACCAAGGAAGAACCCGGCGGGCGACGGAAGGATCTCTGAACTACGGCGGTGATCTTCGGCCGGCAGGAGCGCCCTGTACACTGGACGCATTTGGACATTTTGCCTGGACATTTCGGGCGGCTACTTTCTCGACGTAGTCGCGTCGGAAGAACCACCGGTTGTCCAACTTGACGCCGGCGCCGCGGCGGGCGCGCTTCAGGGCCGCCCACTGGTCGAGCCCCATCGTGGCCTGCGCCACCTTGATCGGGATGAGGTCGTCGGCAGAGGCCACCAGGGGCAGCAACGTGGCCTCCATGCGATCGAGGTCGGCCCGCTGCCGGGCGATCTCGGCCAGCGCGGCGCGGATCTCCGCAGTATCAGGGCGGCCCATCGTCAGTCCTCCTTATCCTCGATCGCGTCGACAGTGGCGCTGACGGACTGTGCGGCGGCGGCGAGCTCAGGGCCGGAGCTAAGTTCGAGCAGGATCAGATCGACCTCGGCAGCGATTAGGGCCTGAACCTCGGAGGCAGTTCGCAGGACAGCCGCTTGAGGTGCGACCCGTGTTGGAAGGCCGAGCATCTTGTTCCGCATGCGTCGGAACTCAGCCACTGCCAGGGAGATAACAACGTCGATCAGAACGACCTTGCCAATGGCGATGTTGTTCTTGATCTCGGCGCTGATCGCCAAGGCTCGATCTTTCCTAGCCCGCTCCTGGGCCGGGTCCATGTTGCCGACCGGGATCTCAGGCACGGCGCGGATGTGGTCGAGGTAGGCCCGCACCGCCGCGATGAGCGGATACCGGCCACGTTCGGCCTTCGGGATGATGCCGTCCGCCGCCAGCTGCTGGACCCGCCGCGGCGTCAGATCGAAGGCGCTGGCGAGCGTCGAGACCGGCACCATCAGCGCGGCGTCGGCCGCATCAGCTGCGAAATCGGTCGCGTTGGATTTCGCTACCATCGAGCGATCCTCCCTGTGTGTGCGATGTCAAATTGGATTTGAGGCGCGAAGCGAAACGCGCTGTAAAAGTTTGAACCTGCGGAGATTGCGAGGTCGCGCGTAACCCCCTCCTGCCGGGGGTGGTCCCAAGGACCCACTCGACCCCTCCGGCGACCTGGGTCCTCCCTCGGGATCTCTTTCGACCCGCGCGGACCGGTCACCACCCCGGCTGCCAGGCTGATGACGGGTGTCATGATCACCTCCGCTACAGCACCGGGACAACCGGGACATTCGGGACATTTGTCCCGTCCGTCCGGGGTCCGCAGCGGGACGGACGGGACAGGGACACTAAGGAGTGTCCCGTCTGTCCGGGCGGATGTCCGGTTAGTCCGCATCCGGCTTCAGCCAAAGGTGATCGACGCCGGTAAGCTCGACCGAACCGATGAGGTCGCGGCCAGTCGCGCTCTGGATCGCACGGTTGAAGGCCTTGCGCTTCGCCTCCGCTCGCTTCCCGCTATCCTCGCCGTCGACAGGATAGGTGGTGTAGAAGGCATCCCGCACGCGCTCGAAAGGTGCGGCGCGAACCTCGGCGGCTTCGGCCCCGTAGGGCCATGCTCGCATGCCGTGCTCATCCAGGGCGGCGGTCAGCGCCTGACGGAACACCTTGAGCGACGTCGGCCAGTGTTCCTTGGCGATTGCGGCTGCAGCGGCCGAGGTCCGGTCCGTCTGCCAGTTCACGATGCACGTGGTGATCGGCTCTCGATCGCGAGTTTCGCCGATCGTAATCACCTCCAAGGAGTAGGGGATTTCATAGCCCGACCGGCCGCCGCGGACCTTTCGGATCGCCATGCGCGTGTTGCTGATGCCGCCCGCCTCATCCCGGTTGGCGAGCATGGCAAGTACCACGTCGGCGCCAGCCTCCTTCGCCGAGGATCCCCGGGTGCCCGTCTCGACCGCTTTGCCGAAGTGATCGACGCCCAGCACGAAGGCGCCGGTCTGGTGGCTCAGGGCCTCCATGGCGTTCATCACCCGCTGCGCCTCGGCGGCTGAGTTCTCATCCATGAAGCCGGCGCCGGCTGCGACGGTGTCGATCACGATCAGAGCAAGCGGCAGATCGAAGGCCTCCAAGAGATGATCGGCGGTCAACCTGGCCACGGTCACGAGCTGCGGCACCGCATCGGCGTCGAGCAGGCGCGGGCATTCCTCGATCCACGCAAAGGGCAACCGATCTGGGGCGTTCGGCCCAAGCTTGCCTTGGACGATGCCGCGAAGCCGGATCGGGATCTCGACGGCTCCTTCCGGCGCGATGAACAGGACGCCGCCCTGCCGCATCACGCGCTTCCCCGCGAACGGGATACCCATCATCACCGACGTGCTGAGGTCCAAGGCGCCGAAGGTCTTGCCGGCACCCCACTGGCCAGCTTCCAAGCCCTTGCCCTTCTCCGGGATGAGATCTCGAACAAGCCATGGGCGGTCGGCATCAGGATCGACGTCGCCGTGCCACCGCAACCGGATCCCGCGTGTCTCGGCCACAACTGCCTTGAGGGGCGTCAAACGCTCGATGGTGTAGGAGGGCTCAGGCAAGACGCACCTCCCGCAGGTCGTTGAGATCCGCGCCGGCCGCCCGCGCCTTGACGCGGAACACCTCCCGCCCGGCTGCCCGCCACCGCTCGGCACAGGCGTCGGCGGCACGCTCGCCGGCCGGGTCGTGATCGACGGCAAGCCACAGGCATTCGATGCCGGACAAAGCCGGGAAGCCTGAGACGCCGGCCGTGTTGAGCAGGGCCCAGGCCGGCGAGGCGCCGAACTCCGGCAACTGCTGCAGCGACAGCACCGACTCAATGCCCTCGCCGACGCCCAAGCAGGTGCTGACCTCAGCGTCCGCTGTCAGCTTCACCGCTCCGCCGGCGAGTGGCCCTAGCGCGAGCCGATCCTTGCCGTTCACCTCGATCTTCTCACCGCCGAGGCTCAACCCTGTCCGGTGAATGGCTTGCGGCGCGTCGGAGGCGATACTCCGCACCAGGGCGATCATCGCCGGCACGCGCTGCCCCGCGAAGGGGCACGTCGGATGAAACCGCAAAACTTCGGCGGCATCGGAGGGAAGGGCGAGGCCGCGGTGGGCGAGGTACGCCTGGACCGGTGTTCCCACCGGCGAACCGGCCTCGCTCCAGATGCGCAGCGCGGCGGCGGCGCGTTCAGAGGATGAGGGTGTAGTTTCAACTACGCCCACACGAACGGCGGATGGCGAGGTAACCCTCTCTCGCGGCAGAGAGGGGGCACGAAGCCCCAGTCGGGCCCGGACGTAGTCCCGGCAAATGCCGAAATCGTCACCGGCGTGGCTGAACAGGGTGAACCCGTCCGGGGCCGAGGCCGCGAAGGTGATCGACAGGGACCTGTCGCGGGGGCTGTGGCCGGGCCCGGGGCAGAGCACGCCACGGCCGGACACCTCACCCCCGAGTGCATGGGCGGCTGAGCGGGGGTCCATTACTGCGACGCCTCCATCTTGCCGGTCTGGAAGACAGGTCGATTGAGGACGGCGTAGGTCGTCAGGACCTTCCGCCTGTCGAGCGAGGCCAGCCGGTTCAAAGCCGCCAGAGCATCAGAAAGTGCGGCCTCGTCGGCCTCCGCCACCCGAAGCAAGGCGACGAGCTCGACACCGCGGGGGCCGCAGGTGATGTGCGCGATCGCCCGAAGAGTGCGAGCACGGGCGATGCGCTCGCCCGGCTCGATGCGGTCGGCGAACGGCCCCCAGCGGTCGACGGCGGGGATCATCGCGCACCCCGCCAGCTGTCGATGTGAGGGAACGCCAGTTCCGCGATTGCCGCGGCGAGGCTGGGGCTGAAAACGTACCGAGCACGCAGGCGCGCGGTCTGGATTTCGAGCGGGGCTGGTGCTATTTCGGAATGGTCAATCTGGCGAGATAGACATTCCGAGGGGTGGACGCCCTGGCCGGCGCTCCGCCCCTCATCTGTTTTACGGGCCATGCTTCACGCGGCCTCCGTCTCGAGCGAGGGGAGCGAGGCGAGGTAGCTGCGCAGGCTGTCCGCCGGGATCAGGGTGCGATTGCCGGCCTTGATCGCGCGGAGCTTCTTGTCCTTCACCAGTTGGTAGATGGTCGAGCGACCGAGACCGGTGCTGAAGCAAGCTTCCATCAGCGTGAAGCAAAGCTTCTCCGTCGACGCGCGCAGGTCTCCCTGCGGCGCCTGCATCTGCTGCAGAGCCATTGGATATTCCTTTCGTGTCCACTGGCATTTGCCGGTGGGTGAGCAGAACCTGGACTGAGTCAGACGCCCGAAAAAGTGCCCCCGAAATTATAATTCTGGGCGCAATTTCGGGCGGTAGCTTCAGCTATCCGCGGCGAGGAGCTGTTTGAGGCGAGCGCGGAATGTGTTCTGAATTGTTTTCGATGTAGTGCTCGGGGCCTTGTCACCATAGGTGGCATCCAGCCAATTTGACAGCTCATCACCCCAGGCTGCTATAGACTTTCTTCGCTCTCCTAAAGCAGACCGGCGCTCTATTTCAGCTGCGATGACATGCCGTGCCGTCGAACGACCAACCAAGCCAGTTTTTATTATAGCTTCTGGCGCGGAAGATTTGTCTTCTGCGCATTCTGGAAAAATCAATAAAAGGTTATCTTTTTTTATCTCGATCCTATAATACTCAATCAGTGGAAATTTGATCTCTGCTGCGTCTCTAGTAGGTCTATGGAAGCCACGCGGTTGAGTTGCCCGAGATGTAGACCAATCGAAGATGATGGGACTAGTTTCCCATGGCCACTCTTTGCTCGTTGTGACTTTGAGGTTGTTTGTCAGTCTGTCTTCCACAAAAGCTCGACGACTAATTGCGGGTAGTTCGCCATGCCAGAGAAGAGGAAGCAGCAGCCTCTCCACAAGGACCGGATCCTGCTCAGTGATGAGCAACAGTCTGTATGCTTCCGAAAGCAAGATCCATTCATCCACCACAGTACACCGCCCACGCATCCATCAGATCGCGACGCTTCTGGAATAGATCGCCGCGCCGGTAAGCCGCCTCGACCTTGTTATCGATGATGTGGGCGAGCGCCATCTCCACCATCTCATTCGGGAAATGCGTCGTCTCAGCTGCCCAGTCGCGGAACGTCGACCGGAACCCGTGCACGGTCAGGTCCGGCCGGCCCATCCGTTTCAGCAGCTCCAGCATGGCCATGTTGGACAGCGGCCTGCTGCGCTTGCCGCCGGGGAAGACATACTTGTCGTCGAGCGCTCTGAACCGTTCGAGGATCCTCAAGGCCTGAGCGCAGAGCGGTACCCGGTGCTCGCGACCGCCCTTCATCCGCTCGGCCGGCACGGTCCAGGCCCGTTCGGCTAGGTCGATCTCATCCCAGGTCGCCCCGATCACCTCGCCGGTGCGGGCGGCCGTCAGGATCGTGAATTCCAACGCCAGGGGCGAGGTCCCGTTTTGTTGGCGAAGGCTAGCGATGAACTCGCCGATCTGAACGAAGGGGAGGGCGGCGTGGTGCTCGACGCGCTGCACCTTCGATCGCTTCGGCAAGAGGTTCTGCAGGTGCCCGCGCCAGCGCGCCGGGTTCTCGCCCTGGCGGTAGCCGCGGGTCGCAGCCCAATCGAGAACGGATTCGATCCGGCCCCGAACTCGTGTGGCGGTCTCAGTCTTGTCGCCCCAGATCGGCTCGATCACCCGCATCACGAGCCCGGTGTCGACCGCCTGGACGGGGAGGGCGCCGAACACGGGCGAGGCATAGGTCGCCAGGGTGTTGCGCCACTGGTCGACATGCTTCTCGTTGCGCCAACCCTTCTTGTGCGCCTCGATGTAGGCCTCGGCGCAGGCGTCGAACGTCATGGCCTTCGCGGCGTCGAGCTGAGCGGCCGATCGAACCCTCTGACGGGCCTCTATCGGATCGATACCGTCGAGGCAGAGCTTTCGGCACTCCGTGGCCTTGTTGCGCGCTTCGGCCAGCGTCAGGGTGTGGAGCGAGCCGAGACCCATCGACCTGGCGCGGCCGTTGAGCATGAACCGGAAGATCCAGGACCGCGCGTCGGCATGCGTCACCTGGAGGTAGAGGCCTCCGCCGTCGGCATAGAGGCCCGGCTCCCGCGTGCGCGAGACAACCAGTGCAGACAGCTGTCCCGGCCCGCGCCTCAACTCACAACCTACAGCCTTACCTACAAACGAGAGCCGGATTGTAGCGTGTCCGTGTGTGTACGGGAAGACATCGCGGGGGAGGGCGCCCCAGGAAAAACAACAGCTTACGGTCAACGGCGGACAGTGGCGGACAGTCCTTTGAAGGACGCTCCCTCCGCCATCTGACCCACCCTGGCCCGACGCTTCGCGCCTCTATAGTCCTCCTGCTGCCAGCCGCTCGAGGAAGCGGCCTTTTTGCCCGTGCCGCTGCCGGATGCCGGCGAGGCGCATGTCGAAATCCGCGGTCAGGCCGCGTTCGGCCGCCAGAATTTTCAGGTCCGACAGCAGATCGAAGGCTTTGGTATAGCCGGACGCGTTGCGCCGATCGATCTCGGTCTCGATCTCGCGCCAGACGGCTTCGCCGCGCCGCGCCAGGGCGTCGAGGCGGACGCGACGCTGCTTCTCGGCCTCCTCGGCCTCGCGTCGGCGCCGGGCTTCCGCTGCTTCGGCCTCGGCCCGGTCGCGCTCGTGGCGGATCGCCTCGGCGCGGGCACGCAGGGCTCCGACATTCCGCAGCGGCGGCTGCGACGCGGTCTCGGCCTGCGGCAGATGGTGGCGCAGCAGGCGCTTCAGCTCCGTGCCGGCATGAGGGTCAGCGTTGACCAGCCGGACCAGGAACGCGGTCTTCTCGGCCTCCGGAAGCCCGGCCACCGCGGCTTCCAGGGCGCGGGCCGAGGGAGCCACCGCGGCCGACGCCTCGATTTCAGCCGCAGCCGCCACGAGATCGGGATCGATGCGAAAAAATTCTGCGAAAGCGGCGAGCGCGTCCGTGAGCGGGCCGATCCCCGGCAGCGGCTCGACGGTGGCGTCGTCCAGGGCGTCGGCTTCGAGCGCCTTCAGCCAGAGGAGATAGAACAGCCTGAGATCGCCGTCGATCAGGTCCGCGCGCAACGGCGCCAGTTCGGCGAGCCGCCCGCCCTCGTCCGATTCGTCGTCCTCATCGTCGTACCAGATGTCGTCGTCGGGCTCCTCACATTCGCTCAGAATGTCGAAGATGACATTGTTGCTCGCGCGCCGGATCGTCACCTCGTCGACCGCGTCGAGGAAGCGGCCGAGGCCGGGGACATCGACGAACCGTTCCGGCAGGCGCAGCATCAGCCGGCGCGTGCCCCAATTGGCGAAGTAGAGGTGCAGGTCGAACCAGCGTTCCATGAGCTTGGCCGGGTCGCCCTTGAAGTCGCCCCACTGATAGGTGTTGACGAACCGCGTCGCCGTGATGGTGGCGCGGGTCGACAGGGCCCGGAGCGCCTTCCGGTCGGATTCGTCCAGTCGCCGGTCGATGGCCAGAAACTCATAATATTGGTATTCGCTCACGCCGAAGCCTCACCATCGGGCGCATCAGACCGGGTGCAGGATACCATCGGTTTCGAGGATGTGGAGTGCCTCCGCCAGCGTGAGCCCGGTATGGAGCCGCCACCATTGTCCGGTGTGCCGCATCCACTGGATGTCGAAGCGGTCCGGCCCCATCCGGTCGAGGCGTGCGAAGGGCGCGTCGAACTCCTCGCCGCGATTATGCGCCATGCCCGAGCGGTAGCGCTGGATGAACCGGTAGCGGCCGCCGCGCCAGTCGCCGCGGATATCGACCGGATAGTTCCAGTCGGTCGGCCGGATCTCCGGCAGGAAGCGCGGCTTCAGGACATCGCGGATCAGCGCCTCGCAGGCGGCCACGATGGCGTTCCGTTCGGCCTCGCCCACCGGGGGCGGCCGACTCGCGCGTTGCCATATCCTCACAGCTGTCCGGACCATCGTTGAACGGCCTTCCACCGATATGTATGGCGTTGTCCTTCGCTTGCGGGACACCGGCAAGCTGTTCGGCAACCGCGTTCCCGGGCACTCACGTGGTTGCGCTGTACGCCTTTCCGACGTACATGTTGGGTTGGTTTCAGGAGGAAACCGGCATGCGTCCCTCCCACGATTCGGTGCACAATCCGGACGAGCGCAGCACCGAACGGATGAATTTCCGGACGAAGCCGCATATCAAGGCAGCGATCCAGCGCGCGGCGGCCCTGTCAGGGGTGGACGATTCCGTCTTCACGATGAACGCGGCCTATCGTGCGGCGGTCGAGACGATCGCGTCGCACGAGCGCACGATGCTGCAACCGGTCGATCACGCGGCCTTCTTCGCCACCCTCGATGACCCACCGCCCGCCACGGAGGCACTGCGCGCGGCTTTCGACCGTCACAGGGCGACCATCGTCAGCCGGTGACCGGGGGCACCCTCATCGAGCCGCTGGATCCCGCCCGGCACGATCGGGCGGGCTTCTCGTGCGGGGTCGAGCCGGTCGACAATTTCTTCAGGAAGACGGCGGGCAAGCTCGTCAGGGCGGACAACCTGCGGGTGTTCGTGATGACGTCGCCGGATGACGGTTTGATCGGCTTCTATGCCGTGAACGCGCACGCCGTCGATTATGCCGACCTGCCGCCGCGCTATGCCCGGACCCGTCCTGGCCATGGCCAAATCCCGGCGGCCTACATCGCGATGATCGGCGTCGATACGCGCTTCGCCGGACGGGGATTCGGCGGCGACCTGCTTGTCGACGGGCTCGGCCGGATCGCCCGCGCCGCCGACGATCTCGGGATTGCGGTGGTCATGCTCGACGTGCTCGATTGCGGGAATCCCGAGCGGGTCGCACGGCGCCTGAAGCTTTACAGCGGGTACGGGTTTATGCCGCTGCCCTCCCAACCGCTGCGCCTCTTTCTCCCGATCGCGACGGTTCGCGCTTTGCTGGGCTGAGCGCGCGCCCCATCACGCCGCCGCGACCCGCGTCGTGGCGGCCTCCCAGTCGGCGCTCCAGTCCTGCACGATGTGGCCCGGGGAGACCTCCCGGTAGAGGCGCTCGGGCGCGACGTAGTCCGGCGCCCGGATCGGGCTGCGGATCTCGTCGTCCGGCAGGGCGTGGCGGTCGCGGCGGCGGGCCGGGTCGGGGACCGGGACGGCGGCCAGCAGCTTCTTCGTGTAGGGGTGCTGCGGGTCGCCGAACACCGCCGCCCGGGGGCCGATCTCCACGATCTCGCCGAGATACATCACCGCCACCCGGTGGCTCACCCGCTCGACCACCGCCATGTCGTGGGAGATGAACAGGTAGGCGAGCCCCATCTCGGCCTGCAGGTCGAGCATCAGGTTGACCACCTGCGCCTTCACCGAGACATCGAGCGCCGAGACCGCCTCGTCGGCGACGATCAGGCGGGGGCGCAAAGCCAGGGCCCGGGCGATGCAGATGCGCTGGCGCTGGCCGCCGGAGAACTCGTGCGGGAAGCGCCCGGCGGCCTCGGCCGGCAGCCCGACCCGGGTCAGGAGCGCCTCGGCGCGCTCCTGCGCGTCCCGGCGGGAGGCGAGGCGGTTGATCAGCAGGGGCTCGGCCACCGCGGCGCCGACGCTCATGCGCGGGTCGAGGCTGGCGAACGGGTCCTGGAAGATCATCTGCATCCGCTGGCGGCGCGTGCGCAGGGTTTTGGCATCGAGGCCGATCAGGTCCTCGCCGTCGAGCAGGACCGAGCCGGAGAGGGGCTCGACCAGGCGCAGGATCGAGCGGCCGGTGGTGGACTTGCCGCAGCCGGATTCGCCGACCAGCGCCAGGGTCTCGCCGGCCGCGAGGCTGAACGAGACCCGCTCCACCGCGTGGACCCGGCCGGTCACCCGGCCGAACAGGCCGGCGCGCATCTCGAACCGGGTGGTCAGGTCGCGCACCTCCAGAACCGGGCGCTCGGCCGCCCGGACGGTGTCGGGGGTCTCGGGGGTCGGCTCCGCGACGCCGGTGGCGCGGTCGATCACGGGGAAGCGCATCGGCCGGGCCCGGCCCGCCATGGCGCCGAGCCGCGGCACGGCGGCGAGCAGCGCCCGGGTGTAGGGATCCTCGGGCGCGGAAAAAATCCGGGCGGTGGGGCCGGTCTCCACGGCGCGGCCGTGAACCATCACCACCGTGCGGTCGGCGATCTCGGCGACCACGCCCATGTCGTGGGTGATGAACAGGACCGACATGCCCTCCTCGTCCTGGAGGCTCTTGATCAGGTCGAGGATCTGGGCCTGGATCGTCACGTCGAGCGCCGTGGTCGGCTCGTCGGCGATCAGGAGTTTCGGCCGGCAGGCGAGCGCCATGGCGATCATCACCCGCTGACGCATGCCGCCCGAGAACAGGTGCGGGTATTGATGGATCCGCGACCGGGCGCCCGGGATCCGGACCTTGTCGAGGAGCCGGACCACCTCGGCCTCGGCGGCGGCCCGCGACAGGCCCCGGTGCCGGATCAGCGCCTCGGCGATCTGGAAGCCGATGGTCAGGACCGGGTTCAGGGAGGTCATCGGCTCCTGGAAGATCATGGCGATGGAATCGCCCCGGACCCGGCGCATCTCGGCCTCGGAGGCGGTGCGCAGTTCCCGGCCCTCGAAGCGCACGCTGCCACCGATGCGGCTCGCGTCCCGGGCGAGCAGGCGCATGATCGATAGCGCGCTGACGCTCTTGCCGGAGCCGGATTCGCCCACCAGCGCCACGGTCTCCCGCGGGCCGATATCGAACGAGACGCCGTGCACCACCTCGCGCCAGCGCCCCTCGGAGCGGAAGGCGGCGGTGAGGTCGCGCACCGACAGGATCGGGTCCGTCACGGCCTTGGCTCCTGACTCAGCTTGGTTTCATGCGGCTCCGCGCCTCCCACCCTGCACCTCATCCTGAGGTGCCGAAGCGGAGCGGAGGCCTCGAAGGAGCCCTCCAGGGATCGCGCGGCCGGCTGGAGGGCTCCTTCGAGGCCCAGCGATCTGCGATCACCGGGCACCTCAGGATGAGGGGGTCGGGTGGGAGATCCGGAAGCAGGCCGCCCCACGTCAAAAAACCCGGCGCGGGTCGAGGGCGTCGCGTAGGCCGTCACCGATGAAGTTGATCGACAGGACCGTCAAAAAAATCGCGCCGCCGGGGAACAGCGCCCAGTGCGGGGCGACGTCGAGATGGTCCTTGGCGTCGAACAGCAGCCGGCCCCAGGTCGGGATGTCCGGGGGGAAGCCGAGGCCGAGGAACGACAGTGTGGATTCCGCGATGATCGCCGCCGAGACCTCGATGGAGGCGGCCACGATCACCGGCCCGAGCGCGTTCGGCAGGATGTGGCGGCGCACGAGGTGCCCGGTGGTCGCCCCCTGCGAGCGGGCCGCCTCGACGAACTCCTTCTCCCGCAGGGTGAGGAACTGCGCCCGCACCAGCCGGGCGACCGGCATCCAGCGCAGCCCCCCGATCACCGCGACGATCATGAGAAAGACGCCGCCCTGGACCCCGAACACGGCCTTCAGGCTGTCGCGAAACAGGTAGATGATCAGGAGCAGCAGCGGCAGTTGCGGCAGGGACAGGAACAGGTCGGTCAGCCACATCAAGGCCGGATCGAGCAGCCGGCGCGACATGCCGGCGAGCGCCCCGACCACGATTCCGATCAAGCTCGCCACCGCCATCGCGGCGAAGCCCACCGCGAGCGAGATCCGGCCGCCATAGATCATCCGGGCGAGCAGGTCCTGGCCGAGATCGTCGGTGCCGAACGGGTGCGCCCAGGATGGGCCCTGGAGCTGGGCGGCGAAGTCGATGTCGTCGATGGCGAGCGGCCAGATCAGGCCGCCGAACAGCACGCCGCCGACCAGCACCGCCAGCACGGCGACGCTCGCCAGCGCCAGCCGGTGCCGGCGGAAGCGCCGCAAGGTCTCCCGCCCGGGCGAGGCCGGGGCGCGGGCGCGAGGGGGCGCCTCAACGGAGGGCGATGCGAGGGTCGAGCCAGCCATAGAGCAGGTCCGCGACGAGGTTGAACAGGACGACGAGGCCGGCGAACACGAAGGTCACGGCCATCACCACCGGCGTGTCGTTGGCCAGCATCGCGTCGATCAGCAGGGAGCCGATGCCGGGGATCCGGAAGATCTGCTCGGTGACGATGGCGCCGCCGAACACTGCCGGGATCTGCAGGGCGACGAGCGTCACCACCGGGATCAGGGCGTTGCGGGCGATGTGCCGGCGGGTCACCGTGCCCTCGGTGAGCCCCTTGGCCCGGGCGGTGGTGACGTAGTCGAGGCGGGCGACGTCCAGCGCCGAGGCGCGCACGTAGCGGGTGTAGGAGGCCGCCTGGAAGAAGCCCAGCACCGCCACCGGCATGATCGCCTGCCGGATAGTCTCCCAGGCCCAGGCCAGGCCGGTGCCGGGGAGGTTGGCCTGGTAGACGAAGGGCAGCCAGCCGAGCTTGATCGAGAACAGCAGGATGAACAGCAGGCCGGTGAAGAAGGTCGGCAGCGAGAAGCCCACGAAGGCCAGGGTGTTGGCGACCTGGTCGGCCAGCGAGTAGGGCCGGCGGGCGGCGTAGAGGCCCACCGGCACCGCCACCAGCAGGGCCAGGACCTGCGAGGAGCCGACCACGAACAGGGTGGTGGGCAGCCGTTGCAGGATCAGGGCGTCGACGTTCACCCGGCTGGCGAACGAAAAACCCCAATCCCCGTGCAGCATCGCCCAGAGCCAGCGCAGGTAGCGGGTGAAGATCGGGTCATCGAGGCCGAACTTGATCCGCAGGGCCGCGCGCACCTCCGGGGGCACGTTGGGGTTGGCGGCGAGCTCGCCGAACGGGTCGCCCGGCGCGAGCGCCAGGACGACGAACAGGATCAGGCTGATCCCGAGCAGGCTCGGGATCGCGATCAGGAGCCGGCGCAGGATGTAGGCGCCCATTGTTGTGCCTCGATTCTTGGTGCGCGGCTCCCGCTCAGGCCTCCCGGCTCCATTCGGGCAGGAACGACAGGTCGTTGTCCCAGCCGCTGCGCGGCGCCACGAGCTTGGCGGAGACCCCCGAGACCTCGGCCCGGTGGATCAGCGGCAGGATGTTCTCCGAGACCGCGAGGTCGTTGGCCTTGATCAGCAGGGCGGCGCGCTTGACCGGATCGAGTTCGGCCTGGGCGGCCTTGTAGGCGGCGTCGTAATCGGCGTTGCGCCAGCGCGCGATGTTGCGGCCCTGCCACTTGTTCTCCTTGGTGGCGGCCTCCCAGGAGACGTACTGGAGCAGCCAGGTCGAGGGGTCGGCCTGAGTCATGCTGATCGCGTACATCTCCATGTCCGCGTAGAAATGCGGGAACGTGTCCGGGTTGGCGGTGTCGGAGGAGAAGAACACCGAGCCGGTGATCGATTTCAGCTCGATCTCGATGCCGGCCTTGGCGGCGGCCTGCTTGATGATCGCCTGGGTCTTCTGGCGCGGGGCGTTGATCGAGGTCTGGAACAGCAGCTTCAGGCGCTTGCCGTCCTTGGCCCGCACGCCGTCGGAGCCCTTCGCCCAGCCGGCCTCGTCGAGGAGCGCGTTGGCCTTGGCCGGATCGAACGCGAAGCTTGTGTTCTTCGAGACGAAGCGCTCCGGGCCGTTCACCGAATTGGCCGTGGCCCGGCCGGTGCGGCCGTAGATGTAGTCCTGGATCGACTTGCGATCGACCAGCAGGCTCATCGCGTGGCAGACCTTCGGGTCGGAGAAGGCCGGGTGCTTGGTCTTGAGCGAAGACCGCTCGCCGTCGACCTCGACATTCGGGTCGGTGGTGTTGAGCAGCAGGAACTCGAGCTTGCCGCCGTAGACGACGTCGACCCGGCCCTTGCCGCCGGTTTCCAGGCGCTTGAGCACCTCGTCCTCGACGAGCAGGTTCCAGGCGTAGTCGTACTCGCCGGTCTGGAGCACGGCCCGGGCCGCCGAGACCGCGTCGCCGCCGCCCTTCATCTCGACGCTGTCGAAATAGGGGCGGTTGGGCAGGTGGTAATTCGGATTGCGTTCGCCGCGGACGATGTCGCCGGGCCGGAATTCGAGGAACCGGTACGGGCCGGTGCCCACCGGCGCCAAGTTCTGAGGCGCCTCCCGGGACTTGGCGCCGGTATAGGCGGCGAACAGGTGTTTCGGGATCACCATGCCGACGGTGCCCACGAAGGCATCGCTCCAGTACGGCGTCGGCTTGTCGAACAGGATCCGGATGCTGAGGTCGTCGACCTTCTCGACCTTGCAGTCCTTGTAGGAGCCGATCGTGACCGCCGCGGTAGCGGGGTCGCGGGCGTAGTCCCAGGTGAAGACGAGGTCGTCGGCGGTGAGCGGCTTGCCGTCGTGCCACGTCACCCCGGGCTTGATCTTCCAGACCACCGAGCGGCCATCCGCGGCGAGCCCGCCGTTCTCCTTGGACGGGATCTCGGCGGCGAGCACCGGCACGAGGTTGCCGTCCGGGTCCCAGGCGGCCAGCGGCTCGTAGAAGATCCGGGAGGCTTCCTGGTCCTTGGTCCCGATGGCGAAATGCGGGTTGATCAGGGTCGGCGCCTGCCACCAGAGCAGCCGCAGCGCGCCGCCGCCCCCGGCCTTGGCCGGCTTGTAGGCGGCCCGGAGATCGGCGGCCATCGCCACCCCGTTCTCGGCCAGCATCAGCCCGGCCAGCGGTGCGGAGAGGCCGACCGCCAGCATCCGCTGCACGAAGCCGCGCCGTGACAGGTCCCCGGACTTCACCCGCCCGATGAGCCCGCGCAGATCCCGCTCGTCCATGCATCGATCCCTGATTGTCGCCGCGACCCACACAGCATCCTTCTGGGTGCGGCCTTGGCAAGGCTCTTGGCAAGGGGCGCGCCAGTTACGCTTCGGCCGAAACCTCATCGCCGGGCCTCGGCAGCCTGGCCCCGGCCCTGCATGACGGAGCCGGATACGGATTCCGGTCGAAGACCTCGAACGGCCTTCCCCGTCATTGCGAGCGCAGCGAAGCAAGCCAGGGCAGCGCGCGATCTTGGACCGTGGCGGATCCCTGGGTCGCTTCGCTGCACTCGCGATGACGGTGGAAGGATCGGCCGAGCGACGAGACCGGGAAACGCCTGACATGCAGGGTGCCGCACCCGCTATGGTCGTGCGACACGCCCAGCGACACGCTCGGAGACGACCGGATGGACAACCGCAACGCCGTGTGGCGCCACGTGGACGCGCAGAAGGAGCGGCTGATCGCCCTCTCCGAGCGCGTCTGGGGCATGCCGGAGGTCTGCTACACGGAAACGCGCTCCTGCGCCGAGCACGCGGCGGAGCTGCGCCACCAGGGTTTTCGCGTCACCGAGCCGGTCGCGGGCATCCCCACCGCGGTGATGGGCGAGGCCGGGGAGGGCGGTCCGGTCATCGCCTTCCTGGGGGAATACGACGCGCTGCCGGGCCTGTCGCAGGAGGCGGGCGTCGCCGAGCACCGGCCCGTGGAGCCGGGCGGCCACGGCCATGGCTGCGGCCACAACCTCCTCGGGGCGGCGGCGCTGCTGGCCGCCACCGCCGTGAAGGATTGGCTCGCCGAGACCGGCACCCCCGGCCGCGTGCGCTATTACGGCTGCCCGGCCGAGGAGGGCGGGGCCGCCAAGGCGTTCATGGTGCGCGAGGGTGCCTTCGCGGATGCCGACATCGCGATCTCCTGGCACCCCGGCAGCTTCTGGGAGGTGGCGCCCCCGGTGGCGCTGGCCAACACCCGGGCGGACTTCATCTTCACCGGCCGGACCGCTCACGCCGCCGCCGCGCCGCATCTCGGCCGCTCGGCGCTGGACGCGGTGGAGCTGATGAGCGTCGGCGTGAACTACATGCGCGAGCACATGCCCTCGGACGCAAGGGTGCACTACGCCTATCTCGACGCCGGCGGCATCGCCCCCAACGTCGTCCAGGCGAGCGCCCGGGTGCGCTACTCGATCCGGGCGCGGGACCTGCCGGGGATGCTGGCGCTCGTCGAGCGGGTGAAGAAGGTGGCGCAAGGCGCCGCGCTGATGACCGAGACCAGCGTCGAAATGCGGATCGTCAGCGCCGTGTCGAACCTGCTCGGCAACGACCCGCTGGAGCGGGCGCTCCACGGGGTCATGGAGGAACTCGGGCCGCCACATTTCGACGCCGCCGACCGGGCCTTCGCCAGCGCGATCCGGGGCACGCTCAGCGACGGCGACATCGATGCCGTGTTCCGCGCCATCGGGCTGCCGCGCACAGAGGCGCCGCTCGCCGACTTTTTGGTGCCGCTCGACGCCCCGCGCAACCCGGCGGTGGGCTCCACCGATGTCGGCGACGTGAGCTGGGTGGTGCCGACCGTGCAGGCCCACGCCCCGACGGTGGCGATCGGAACCCCGTTCCACACCTGGCAGGTGGTGGCCCAGGGGCGCAGCCCCGCGGCCCACAAGGCGATGGTCCAAGTCGCCAAGGCGATGGCCGCCACCGGCGCCCTGGCGCTCACCGATCCGGCCCTGCGCGCGGCCGCCAAGGCCGACCTCGCCCGCCGGGTCGGCGCCGGGGGCTACGTCTCGCCCCTGCCCCCGGAGGTGGCGCCGCCGCTGCGGATGTCGCTGGGGTGAGGGCGGTCGCCGACCAAGCGCGTGCGTTTCTCGCCCCCGTGTGGGCGACCGGTTTCAGGTGCTTCCGGATGCGGCGCGGGTCCCCTCTCCCGTGCGGGAGAGGGACAGGGTGAGGGATGCGCCCTCTCCGGATGAACCTGGTCCCTCACCCCAGCCCTCTCCCGCACGGGAGAGGGGACCCGCGCCTTGCACAAGCCGATGTGAGAACATCGTAGCCCGCAGAGGGCGGGGGAGGGCGCGCGCGCTGTCAGGCGATGCGCCCTCGCCCCCGCATACCGGAACCCGCCGAGAGCGGGTATGACCCGATCCGGGCGGCACGCGCCCCGCACGGCATCATCAATGGACGTCACCCCCTCCGAAACGACCTGCGTGGCCATCGTCGGCCTGGGCTATGTCGGTCTTCCGCTCGCTTTGGCGTTCGGCCAGGGCCTGCGCACGATCGGCTACGAGCGCGCCCCCGCCAAGGTCGCGGCCTATCGGGACGGGATCGACCCGGCCGGGGAGATCGAGCCGGCGGCGTTCCGGGCCGCAACCCACCTGGCGATCACCGACGACCCGGCCGCCCTGTCGGAGGCCGACGTGATCATCGTCACGGTACCGACCCCCGTCGACGATGCCCAGAGGCCGGATTTCAGCCTGCTCACCGAGGCCTCGGCGCTGGTCGGGCGGCACATGCGGGACGGGGCGATCGTGGTGTTCGAATCCACGGTCTATCCCGGCGCCACCGAGGAGGTCTGCGTCCCCGTTCTGGAGCAGCATTCCGGCCTGCGCTGGAAGGCGGGTTTCTGGGTCGGCTACTCGCCCGAGCGGATCAATCCCGGCGACCGGGAGCACAGCCTCGCCAAGGTCGTGAAGATCGTGGCCGGCGACACTCCCGAGACCCTGGCGCATCTCACGGCGCTCTACGGGACGATCATCGAGGCCGGGATCCACGCGACCTCGTCGATCCGGGTCGCGGAGGCCGCCAAGGTCATCGAGAACACCCAGCGCGACCTGAACATCGCGCTGATGAACGAGCTGTCGCAGATCTTCGACAAGCTCGACCTCGACACCCAGGAGGTCCTGCAGGCCGCCGGCACCAAGTGGAACTTTCTGCCGTTCCGCCCGGGGCTGGTCGGGGGCCACTGCATCGGGGTCGATCCCTATTACCTGACCCACAAGGCCGCGATGGTCGGCCACCACCCGCAGGTGATCCTGGCCGGGCGTCGGATCAACGACAGCATGGCCGCCCATGTCGCCCGCAAGACCGTCAAGCTGATCGTCCGGCAAGGGGGCAGCGCCCGGGGCGCCAGGGTCATCGTGCTCGGCCTGACCTTCAAGGAGAATTGCTCGGACCTGCGCAACTCCAAGGTCGCCGACCTGATCCGGGAGCTGGCGGAGTTCGGCTGCGCCGTGTCGGTCCACGATCCCCGTGCCCGCAAGGACGAGGCAAGAGCCGCGTACGGCATCGACCTGGTCGACTGGGCCGACCTGCCCGACGCGGCCGACGCCGTGGTGGTGGCGGTGCCGCACCGGGATTATTCCGCGCGCGCCCCGGCGGAGATCGCCGCGCTGCTCAAGCCCGGGGGCCTGATCGTGGACGTGAAGGCCCTCTACGAGGCGGAAGCGTTCCGGGCGCTGGGGCACAATGTCTGGCGGCTCTGACAGAATCCTTCCGCAAGGCCGGCGGCTCAGCGATGATGGGGCATCCCGCTGACGGGCTCGCTGCGCGCTCGAGATGACGGCGCGGGTCGATAGGCCGAGCGCGTGAGCAGGAAACCGTAGGGTACGGCGGGAGCGGCGGGCATGCACCAGACCAATGACGGCCAAGGGACGCCACCGCCGGACGCGCCGGATCCGGACTTCGCCGCCCGGCACGCGCGCTATCCCGAGGCGCAGATCCGAAAAATCCTGACCGACACGCGCACGATCGCCCTGGTCGGCGCCTCCGCGAACCCAGCCCGCCCGAGCTGGATCGTGCTGAAATACCTGCTCGACCGGGGCTACGCGGTGAGTCCGGTCAATCCGGGCCTCGCCGGGCAGGATCTCCTCGGGCGGCGGGTGGTGGCCTCCCTCGCCGAGGTTCCGGAACCGATCGACATGGTCGAGATCTTCCGCAATTCCGCCGCCGCCGGCCCCCTGGTGGACGAGGCGCTCGCCCTCGAGCCGCTGCCCAAGGTGATCTGGATGCAGCTCGGCGTGCGCGACGACGCGGCCGCCGCCTGGGCCGAGGCGCGCGGGCTCACGGTCATCATGAACCGCTGCCCGAAGATCGAGTACGGCCGGCTCTCGGGGGAGATCGGCTGGACCGGGGTGAACTCGCGCATCCTCACCGCGAAGAAGCCGGTGCTGGCCGGCCGCGGCGTCCAGCGGCTCACCATCGCCGAGCGGGGCAAGCGCCCGGAATGAGCGACGCGGTATCATGTTACCGCTAATGCCAAGTCATTCCAGAAAAAGGCGTTTTCGGGATTTCGATTTTATCGGTTGACGGACTGGGCATCCCCGGCTATCCACCGGCCGTCGCCGCCGCGTGCTCCCCACGCGGCGGCTCGTTTTTCGGCACCCCGAGGCTGTCCGCGTCCCGATCCGTCGGGGTTCCGGCGCGTCGGAACCCTGGGATCTCACCATGAAGACCACCTCGCTAAAGCCCGCCGAGGTCGACAAGAAGTGGATCGTGATCGACGCGGAGGGCCTCGTCGTCGGCCGCCTCGCCTCGATCGTCGCCATGCGCCTGCGCGGCAAGCACAAGGCCGCCTACACGCCCCACGTCGATTGCGGTGACCACGTCATTGTCGTCAACGCGGACAAGGTGAAGTTCACCGGCCGCAAGTACGTCCAGAAGCGCTACTACTACCACACCGGCTACCCGGGCGGGATCAAGGAGCGCACGGCCAAGTTCATCCTCGAAGGGCGCTTCCCTGAGCGCGTCGTCGAGAAGGCCGTCGAGCGCATGCTGCCCCGCGGCCCGCTCTTCCGGCAGATCCTCGGCAACCTCCGCGTCTACAAGGGCGCCGAGCACCCGCACGTCGCCCAGCAGCCGCAGGCGCTCGACGTCGGCGCCCTCAACCGCAAGAACGTGAGCGCTTGATCATGGCGACCCTCCAGTCCCTCGCCGACCTCAACCGGGCGAATACCGGCGCGGTCGACCCCGCCAACGAGGCCCCGGTCCACGTCCAGAAGCTGGACGCGCAGGGCCGCGCCTACGCCACCGGCAAGCGCAAGGACGCGGTCGCCCGCGTCTGGATCAAGCCCGGCAAGGGCACGGTCACGATCAACAAGCGTCCGGTCGAGGTCTACTTCGCCCGTCCGGTGCTGCGCATGATCCTGCGCCAGCCGCTGGAGATCGCCAACCGCGTCGACCAGTACGACATCAACGTCACGGTCGCCGGCGGCGGTCTCTCGGGTCAGGCCGGCGCCGTGCGCCACGGCCTCTCGAAGGCGCTGACCTACTTCGAGCCGGAGCTGCGCGCCCCGCTCAAGCGCGAAGGCTTCCTGACCCGCGACGCCCGCGTGGTCGAGCGCAAGAAGTATGGCCGCAAGAAGGCCCGCCGCAGCTTCCAGTTCTCGAAGCGCTGATCCGCGGTTTCATCGACGGTTTGGGGGAGGGCGGTTCCTGCGGGAGCCGCCCTTTTTCGTGTTCGGGCCGGTCTGTGCCGGGGTTGACGGCGGCGCCCGAGCGCGGCCGTTCACGGGCTGCGGAGCGCACCGGCGAATCGCGCGCGGCTCACCCCATCCGGACGACGGGACCGACACGATGGCCGACCTCAAGCGACGTGACCTCCTCGCGGCCGGCGCCGGCGGCGCGGCCCTGCTCGCCCTGGCGGGACCGGCCCCGGCGGGAGCCGCCCCGGGTGGTGTCGTCCGGGTGAAGGGCCTGGCGATCGGCGCGGGCCGGCCCAAGATCATCGTCTCGCTCGCCGGCAAGACGCCGGAGGCCGTGCTCGAACAGGCGCGTGCGCTCGCGGGGCGGCCCGAGATCGACATCGTCGAGCTGCGAATCGACCACCTCGCCGAGGCCCTCGACCCCGCCGCCGCGGCCGCCCTGGCGGCGCCGGTCGCGGCTTCCATCGGCGGCAAGCCGCTGCTGGCGACGTTTCGGACGCAGCGCGAGGGCGGCGAGACCGCGATCGAGCCGCCCCGCTATGCCGCGCTCTACCAGGCCCTGCTCGACACGAAGGCCGTGGACCTGATCGACCTCGAAGGCGCCTTGCTGGAGGCACCCGCGGTCGCCGCCGTGCAGAGGCGCGCGCAGGGTGCGGGCGTGGCGGTCCTGCTCTCGCACCACGATTTCGGCGGCACGCCGCCGACCGAGCGGATGCTGGCCCTCCTCGAGGAGCAGGCCGCCCGGGGCGCGGACATCTGCAAGCTCGCCGTGATGCCCAAGGATGCGGGCGACGTGATCCGCCTGCTCGACGCCACCCGGCAGATGCGGTCCCGCCACCCCGACCGTCCCCTGCTGACCATGGCGATGGGCGCGCTCGGCGCCGTGACGCGGGTCTCCGGGGCGGTGTTCGGCTCGGCCGCGACCTTCGGCAAGGTCGGGGCGGCCTCAGCTCCAGGCCAGATGGACGTGGCAGACCTGCGATCCGTCATCGACGCGCTCGGCCGCGCCCTGGAGCCTTGATACGGATGAACAGACGCAGCTTCCTCGCCACCGGGATCGGCCTCGGTCTGGGCCTCGCGGTCGGGCGCGCCTCGGCGGCGCCCCTGCTGCCCGGCCCCAGCTTCATCAACACCGTGCTGCTCGGCGGCTCGCCGGAGCAGAAGCTCCGCGCCGCCCGGGCCGCCGGGTTCGATCAGGTCGAGCTCTGGACCACCGACGTGGCCCGCGCCGAGGGCGGGGCGGCGGGCGTGCGCGCCCTCGTCACCGAGATCGGCCTCGGCCTCACCGACTATCAGGTGCTGCTCGATTTCGACGGCGCGCCCGGCGACAAGCGCGCCGCCAAGCGGGCCGAGGCCCTGACCATGCTCGACACCGCGGCGGCGGTCGGCGCCTCCACGCTGCTCGCCCCCGCCTCCACCGACCCCGATTGCGATCCGGCCCGCATCACCGAGGATCTGGTCTGGCTGGTGGACGAGGCGCGCCGCCGCGGCCTGCGGATCGCCTACGAGGGCCTGGCCTGGAGCACGGTCAATCCGTCGCACGCCGGCGCCTGGGCGACGATCCGCAACCTCGACCCGCGCCATGCCGGATTGGTGGTCGACAGCTACCACCTGTTCGTCCGCGGCGAGACGCCGGCGATCCTCGGCGACGTTCCGCCCGAGCGGATCTTCCTGGTGCAGTTCTCCGATATCCCCGGCCCGGTGCAGCCGTCGGACTACCGGGAGGTGGCCCGGCACGCGCGCCTGCTCCCGGGCGACGGACGCCTGCCGCTGTCCGGCCTCGTCGGAAAGCTCAGCGCGATCGGCTATCGCGGGCCGGTCGGGCTGGAGGTCTTTAACGATCGGCTCAAGGGCGAATCGCCCGAGACCGTCGCGAAGCAGGCCTTTGGGGCGTTGCAGAAACTGCTGTCCGAGGGCGCCAACGCGGCCCGATAGGAATGGAACTTCCGTCCCCTCGAAGGCCGGCTTGCCGGCGGCTGCAGGTCCACCCTTATCGTTCAAACGAGCAGGATTTCGCGGAGCAGGGTCAAAGCCCATTCGTGGTGAGTTCGGTCGCAAAGGTCGCCAGCGGCATGACCAGCGTGAGCGGCCGGCCATGAAGCGACTCAGCCCCGTAACCGGCATACCACCGCGCTGCACGCTCATCCTTGGCGTCGATGATCAGCAACACGCCGCCGGCTTCGGCCGCGACCCGTAGGCAGCGCCGAGCCGCGGCGGCGAGGAGTTGGCCGCCCAACCCTTGCCCTGCAACCGTCAGATCCGTGGCGATCCGAGCGAGCTTGAACCCCGCGACTTCATATCGGGGCAAGCCCTTCGCCATTGCCGCCGGCACTGTCTCACGCGCGACAGCCGAGGGGGCGATCGTGTAGAAGCCCAGGATGCGATGGGACGCGGATGTCTCGATCGCGCAGAAGGTTTTTGCCGCGTTCTGTACGTGGCTCTGCCGGGCGTGGCGGCGTAGGAAATCATTCATCGCCGCGTTGCCGCAGTCGAAGGATTGGCGATCGTGAGACTTCGCGATGGCCTCTTCGCGCCAAGCAGGCAGCGTCACGGAGCGTCTGGCAATGCCGCGATCGCAGCCCGCAGCTTCTCATTGGGCGGCGGCGGATCTTCGAGTAGCGCGAGGACGCGCGCGTAGTCGCGCTCGGAAAGGCGTAGAACCTCGGCCGCCTCGATAACCGCTTCGGCCTCCCGTAGGGCCGTCTGCGTCACGAAGTTCGTCAGGTCGGTGTTGCGCAAGGCTGCGGCCCGCACGAGCTTGGCTTTCACCTCCGGAGAAATCCGTAGGTTCATGCGCTTGCTGTCATCGATCGACGCCCGCGGCATCACCCTTCCCCCCAAGCCTTGTACGTCTTGAATGAGTACAATCGTCGCCGCAGCGGCGCAAGACAGGACCGCGCGACGATGTCCGAGGGCAAGGGTAGCGATCCGCTCACTCCATGCCGCACCCAGTTCTCGAAACGCAGGGATCGGATTTGGTGACAGCTCGCCAACGCAATCACCGTCGCGCACGCTGATCCCACGATTCCGGGCCATCGGCCTGAACTCCCGCACCACCGCGCCCGATTACTGACCTAAGTAAAATATACCAGCAAAACGATTGCGCACAACGGAACAACCGGGCCCGCGACCTGTTACCCGCCGCCGATCCAGTCCGGGTCGCATCAGGCGAGGCAGCTGAACCACCGTGACCGCGGGCGTCGACAGACACGAGCTGAGGCAGATCATCGCCGGCCTGACCGAGGGCGTGATCCTGGTCGAGCCGGACCAGACGATAACCTGGGCCAACGACGCGGCGCTCGCCATGCACGGCGCCGGCAGCCTGGAGGAGCTCGGCGAGACCGTCGACGCCTACCGGGACCGGTTCTCGGTCCGCTACCGCAACAACCGGCCGCTGGAGCATTACCCGATCGAGCGGGTGGTTCGGGGCGAGACGTTCCACGACGTCATCGTCGAGGTGGTGCGCACGGACCAGCCGGACGTCGCCTTCGTCCATTCCCTGCGCAGCTTGGTCGCCACCGACCATGCGGGGCAGCCGAGCTGCCTGGCGCTGATCCTCCAGAACGTCACGCCGCAATTCGAGGCCGAGGAGCGGTTCGAAAAGACCTTCAACGCCAACCCGGCGCCCGCCGTGATCACCCGCCTGTCCGACCTGCGCCACGTCAAGGTCAATGTCGGCTTCCTGGAGATGACCGGCCACACCCGCGATCAGGTGATCGGGCGCAGCGTCTACGAGGTCGACGTGCTGGCCGACGCCAAGCAGCGCGACCTGGCGGTGACGCGGCTCAATGCCGGCGCGACCATTCCCCAGATGGAGGCCCGGTTGCAGCTCCCGGATGGCGGCACCCGCTTCGTCATCGTGGCCGGCCAGCCGATCGAGATGGGCGAGGAGCCGTGCATGCTCTTCACCTTCGCGGATCTGGAGCTGCGCAAGAAGGCCGAGACCTCCCTGCGCCAGAGCGAGGCGCGCTTCGCCACGGCGTTCCGGATGACCCCGGTGCCGACGCTCCTCGCCCGGGCCGACGGCTTCGCCGTCACGGCCGTCAATGAGGCCTTCCCGCGGATCTTCGGCTACGGCCAGGACAAGACCATCGGCCGCTCCGCCGAGGAGATGGGCCTGTGGATCTCGGAGTCCGCCCGGGCGAAGTTCGAGGCGACGGTCCGGCGCACCGGCTACGTGCTCGGGCTGGAGACGTGCATGCGGCACGAGGACGGAACCGAGATCGACTGCCTCGTCTCGGCCGAGCGGGTGGTGATCGGCGACGACGATTACGTACTCGCGGTGCTCCAGGACATCACCGAGCGCAAGCGCTCCGAGCGCGAATTGTTCACCGCGATCGAGACCGTGATGGCCGACACCTCGTGGTTCAGCCGCGGCCTGATCGAGAAGCTCGCCGGCCTGCGCCATCCCGGCCGGGACAGCGCCGACGAGGGCGTCCAGAGCCTGACGGTCCGGGAGCGCCAGATCCTCGGGCTGGTCTGCGCCGGCCTCTCCGACGAGGCCATCGCCAAGCGGTTGAACCTGTCGCGCAACACCGTGCGCAACCACGCCGCCTCGCTCTATCGCAAGCTCGGCGTCCACAAGCGCACCGAGGTGATCGTCTGGGGCCGGGACAACGGCTTCACCACGCGGGAAGCCAGTACATGAGCTGAACGATACCGGTATGAATTAACTATTGATCCGAGCAAATCAGATCCCACCTGCGGTATCGTTCGAGATCAATCCGCGAGAAGTCCGAATTTCGAAATCGAGACCGTCATGCGGGCAACCCTCGGTCCGGTCTCGGGTTCACTCATCAGAGCCCAGGGCCCGGCGACGCGGCATCGCCGCGACGAGCAGCCCGGCTCGGCACGCTTCGCAGAAGTCCGACGCGAGACCCCGGATGCCGCGCCACGCGCAGTCCGGGTCGAGCGGCGCACACCCACCACCCCAAACCGCAACACCCCAACAGGAGAAACACCATGGTTGATACCGATCGCGTGACCGGAGCCGCCAAGGAATTCGTCGGCAAGGCCCAGGGCGCCGTGGGCGACCTCACCGGCTCGAAGAGCGACTCGGTCGAGGGGCGCTTCCGCGAGGCCCAGGGCTCGGCCGAGAATCTCTACGGCCAAGCCAAGGACACCGCCCGCAACGTCGCCGACGAGGCCGGCCGCTACGCCGAGGACGCCTACGAGAACGCCGGCGACTACGCCCGCCGGGGCACCCGCGCCGTGGCCCAGCAGGTCGAGGAAAGCCCGCTCGTCGCGCTGCTGATCGCCGGTGCCGTCGGCTACGGCCTCGCCCTGCTCATGCACGCCCGCCGCTGAGCGCCGGCACCCTTTCCGACACGACGACCAGGAGTCCACAGTGACCGCTTCCCCCAGCCTCTCGACCGCGCCGCTCGCCCATACGAGCGACGCGCGCACCGTCCTTCTCCACCAGGTGTCGTGGGGTGCGATCTTCGCGGGTGCCACCACGGCGCTGGTCGCCCAGGTGATCCTCAACATGCTCGGCGTCGGCATCGGCCTGTCCAGCGTCGGCATGAACGCCGCCGACAACCCGGCCGCCTCGACCCTGTCGATGAGCGCCGGCATCTGGTTCGTAGCCTCGGGCATCGTCGCCTCGCTGATCGGCGGCTTCCTGGCCGGGCGGCTCTCGGGCAAGCCGGTGGGCGGCGCGGCCGGCCTGCACGGCCTGGTCTCCTGGTCGGTGACCACCCTGGTCGTCCTCTACCTGCTGACCTCGGCGGTGGGCGGCATCGTCGGCGGTGCCTTCAACGGCGTGGCGACCACGCTGGGCGGTGCCGGCAACCTCGTCGGCGGTACGGTTCAGACGGCCGCCCAGGCCGCGGCGCCCTCGCTGTCGAAGATCACGAACCCGCTCGACGGGATCGAGAGCACCGTGCGCCAGCAGGCGTCCGGCCAGGATCCGCAGGCGGCGCGTGACGCGGCCGTGGCGGCGGTCCGCGCGGTTCTGACCGGTGACCCGGCCCAGAAGCAGCAGGCCGAGACCCGGGCCGCGGACGCCCTCGCCAAGGCGCAGGGCATCCCGGCCGACCAGGCCAAGCAGCAGATCCAGGACTACGAGAAGCAGTACGACCAGGCGGTCGCCACCGCCAAGCAGAAGGCCGAGGCTGCCGCCGTCGCCACGAAGTCGGCGGCCACGCAGGGCGCCTTCTACGCCGCCCTCGCGCTGATCCTCGGCGCGCTGGCCGCCTTCCTGGGCGGTCGCCTCGGCGCCCCGAAGGTCGAGACCCTGGTGGATTCCTACGGCACCCGCCGCGCCTGAGACCCGCGATCCCCGCGCACCTCGCGCGGGGGTCCCTCGATTGGCGACCGGATCCCGATCCGGTCGCTTCCCCCGTCCCCTCCACGGAGAACCCCGATGATCCGCAAGCTCCTCACCATCTTCGTCCTGCCGAAGCTGATCGCCTATGTCGGCCGCCGCTTCGCCGGCCGGTCCGCGGCCCCGTCGCGTCGCCCGCGCTGACACCCGTCGCGAGCCCCGGATTCCGCCGGCCGGGGCCCGCGAGTGACACGCCTTCGGCGGACAGCGAAGAGGACACGCCATGAGCAAGGGTTACCCCTCGATGACCGCGCTGCTGGGCCTGCTGGCCCTGGCCGGCTACCAGAACCGCGACAAGCTCGCCGAGCTGCTGAAGGGCCACGATCACGGGACCGCACCGTCGCCCGTCCCGTCCGTGCCGAACCCCGCCTCCGCGAGCGGCACCGATCCCCTTTCCCGCATCGGCGGATTGCTGGGCGGCGCCGGGACGGCCGGGGTCGGCGGCTTGATCGCCAGCGGCCTCAGCGAACTGGTCGACCACTTCACCAAGGGCGGCCACGGGGAGACCGCGACCTCGTGGATCAATCACGGCACCAACCGCGACATCCCCGAGACCGACCTCGAGCGCGCCATCGGGCCCGAGACCCTCGATCACCTGACGCAGCAGACCGGGCTCAGCCGGGCGGCCTTGTTGGCGCGCCTGTCCCGCGAGCTGCCCTCGGCGATCGATCGCTACTCGCCCGACGGCCGCCTGCCGACCTGACGGCGTTGACAGGGGCGTCCGCAGGCTCCACCTCCGAGGCGTAACGGCCGGGTGTGATTCTGGCCTGCGAGACGGATCATGGCGAGCGAAGCAGCGACGCGGCCCATCGTGTTCATCGACGGCGAGGCCGGCACCACCGGCCTCGGCATCCGCGAGCGCCTGGAGCGCGACGGCCGCGTGGCCCTGCGCAGCATCGCGCCCGAGCACCGGAAGGATCCGGAGGCCAAGCGCGCGCTGCTCGCCGAGGTCGACCTCGCGGTCCTGTGCCTGCCGGACGACGCCGCCAAGGAGACGGTGGCGCTCGCCGACAGCCTGCCCGAGGGCGGCCCGCGCATCCTCGACGCCAGCACCGCCCACCGGGTCGCCCCCGGCTGGACCTACGGCTTCCCGGAGATGACCCGGGAGCAGGGTGCCGCCGTGGCCCGCGCCCGGCGCGTGGCCAATCCCGGCTGCTACCCGACCGGCGGCATCGCGCTGCTGCGCCCCCTGGTCGAGGCGGGCCTGATCCCGGCGGATTTCCCGATCAGCGTCAACGCGGTCAGCGGCTATAGCGGCGGCGGCAAGGGCATGATCGAGGAGTACGAACGGGGCAGCGCGGCGCCGTTCCTGCTCTACGGCCTCGGCTTCGCCCACAAGCACGTGCCGGAATTGCAGCTCTATAGCGGGCTCGCCCGGCGGCCGATCTTCGTGCCGTCGGTGGGCAATTTCCGCCAGGGCATGCTGGTGAGCGTGCCGCTCCACCTCGACGCGCTGCCGGGCAAGCCCGCGGCCGGCGATCTGGAGGCGGCGCTGCGCGACTGGTACGCCGGTCAGCCCCTGGTGCAGGTGGTGACCGGCGCCGAGGCCGGCGCCCACCGCGAAAAGATCACGCCCGAGGATCTCAACGACACAGACCGGCTGGAGCTGCGGGTGTTCGGCTCGTCCGAGCACGGGCAGGCGGTGCTGGTGGCGCGCCTCGACAATCTCGGCAAGGGCGCCTCCGGCGCGGCGGTGCAGAATCTCGGGCTGATGCTCGGGCTCGACGCCTGATTTTTTGCCGACCTCGGGAATACCCGGGGCGGCTTGGCGGTTTTCATTCCGGGGCGCGGAGCTGCGGGGTGAGCGGCGGATGGCGGCGCGAGAGAGGAATCCGGGGGGCGGCGGCGCATGACGACGCTCGCCCGTGCGCGCTTCAGCCAATTGGTCCTGCCCCGCCTCGATGAGGGCTACCGGCTCGCGCACTGGCTCACCGGCAACGCCACCGACGCCGAGGACGTGATGCAGGAGGCGTGTCTGCGCGCCTACCGGGCGATCGAGACCTTCGCGGAGGGCAATGCGAGGGCGTGGTTCCTGACCATCGTCCGCAACACCGGCTATTCGTGGCTGCAGCGGCACCGGCCGCGCGCGGTGATCTTCGCCGAGGACCTCGCCCCGGCGACCCGGGCCGCCCTGGATGCCGGGAGCGTGCTCGCCGAGGCGCCGGAGACCCCCGAGACCGCCCTCATCGCCCGCGACGAGGCCGGGCGGCTCAGCCAGGCGATCGAGGCGCTGCCGGTCCCGTTCCGGGAGGCGCTGGTCCTGCGGGAATACCACGGCCTCGGCTACCGGGAGATCGCCGAGGTGACGGGCGTGCCGATCGGGACCGTGATGTCGCGTCTGGCGCGGGCGCGCCAGCACCTGCTCGAACGGCTCGCGAAGGACGGGCGATGACCGGCGACGACGAAACCCTCCTGCTGCTGAGCGCCTACGCCGACGGCGAGCTGTCGCCCGGCGAGGTGCTGGCCATGGAGCGCCGCCTCGCGGCCGAGCCGGACCTGCGCGCGCTGGCCGAGCGCCTCCGCGGCCTCTCGGGTGCCGTGCGGACCACGCTGGCGGAGGTGCCGACCCCCGAGACCCTGCGCGGGCGGATCGTCCAGCAGGTCGGGTTCGCCGATCCCGAGCCCCGCCGCGCCTGGTTCGGGTCCTGGCCGGCGCTCGCCGCGACGCTGGTGGCGGGACTCGCCATCGGCGCGTCGATCGGGGGCGGCCTCGTCCCGCTCGGGACCGCCGAAGCGCCCGCCCCGGCGGCCGAGGCCGTGCTCGCCGGCCATCTGCGGGGTCTCGCCGCGCCGCAGCCCTTCGATATCGCCTCCGCGGACGGGCACGTGGTCAAGCCGTGGTTCAACGGCCGCACGACCATCGCACCCGACGCCCCCGACCTGGCCGATCGGGGCTACCCCCTGGTCGGCGGCCGGGTCGACATCGTCGACGGCAAGCCGGTGCCGACCCTGGTCTACCGCCACGACCGGCACGTGATCAGCGTCACGGTGGTCCCGGCGACCGACGGCGCGCCGGCCGGCGAGGAGCGCCGCGACGGGACGTTCATCGAGCGCTGGGAGGCCGGCGATCTCACCTACTGGGCCATATCGGACCTCAATGCCCGGGACCTGCGCGGCTTCGTCGAACTGTACCGCACCCGGACCGCCCGGCCGCGCTGACGAATTCCAGTCCGCCCCGGGAATAAAGGCGAGGGGACTCGGGTTCTTCACCCCGTCATCCGCATCGATCCGACGGGGGCCGCGCGTGATTGCCATCTCCGACCGAGACACGCGCCCGGCCTGCGGGTTCGGCGCCCCGCGAGCCGCCCCCGACCCGGTCCCCGTGGAGGCCGCGCTTCACCTCCTGATCGAGCATTTCGAACAGGGCGTGGCGGTGACCGACCGGTCCGGACGCGCGCTCTTCCTGAACCACGCCGCGCAGACCCTGATCCGCAGAGGCCTGCTGCGCCTCCAGAACGGATGCCTGTGCAGCGGATCGCCCGAGCACGGCGCGGCGATCGGCCGGCTCATCGCCCGTTGCGCGGTCGGCACCGGCTGCTCCCTCCGCCTCGCGGGCGAGACCGGCACCCTCCTGATCGCCGCCTGCGCGATCCCCGGCAACGCCGTGCTCCTGCGCGTCATCGACCCCGCCTCCGCCCCGCTGCCGGACCCGAGCGTGCTGCAGGCGCAGTTCGGCTTCACCCCCGCCGAGGCGGCGCTCGCCACCGACATCATGGCCGGGCACGACCTCGCGGCGAGCGCGGCCCGGCGCCGGGTCACCCTGCACACGGCCCGCGCGCATCTGCGCCGCCTGTTCGAGAAGACCGGCACCCGCCGGCAGGCCGAGCTGATGCGCCTCCTGCTGCTGTGCCCGCTTCCGGTCGCGGCGGCCGCCGAAGCAAATTGGCAGCCGACACGATTTTCAACGCAGCATCGCTCAAATGAGTGATGCGCGTAACGCAGCATAAAACGACGCTCACATCCGTCGAATATCGACACAACATTAATATTCATGGCGGAGGAGAGCGTGATATGCTCGTCTCGATCTTGAGATCCATCCGAGTCCGGCGCGCGGCTGCGCGAACCTACCGCGTCCTCTCGGCGCTCGACGACGACGCCCTGTGTGATGTCGGCCTGGACCGGCGCACCCTACGCGGGTTCTGCGACGACGGTTGCCGCCACCCGGCAGCACCCGGCATAAGACCGAGTCGGGCGCTAGTTGTGATGCACTCCGCAATGCTCAGACCGAACCTCGGCTGACAGCTCCTTACGCGACAAGCGGTACAGCAACCCACAATATTGGGAGCTCGGCCCGATCGATCAAACGCCGAGCTTTCATTCGCAGTCGCTGCGTACCATTGAGCGATGCTAGATATTAGATTTTACCTCGAATCCGTTTGCGAACCGATCCCACAAGTCTTCGGGCATTTCTGAAGCGTTCCATTGCGCGAGTTTACCCTGATTATCGAGATAATAAAACGTCCGATCTACGACGTTGACTGCAATTCCGCGTGGACGGAGGTTTTCGGGATCGGGAGCGGATCCGGGCTCTGTTCCCCTGTAAAAGCGAACAAGCGTCATCTGTTCACCGAGGTTTCTCAACCACGAACCCATTCGATACCCTCGTCAAATCGCAAGAGAAGCCTTAAACAGTCCGCATCCAAAACATCGATACAGTGATCGACCGCCCCGGATGATTTTTACGACAAAAGAGAATTATTACAGCAACTCAGTGCGCCATGTCACATTCGATCGAATTATTCTAGCCGGCACGCCTGCGGCCATGACATTGGCTGGAAACGTCCCGCGCACCAGCGAATGCGCACCGATGAATGATCCATCGCCGATCGTCGTGCCTTTCAAAACCGTCGATCTCGCGCCGATCCACACACGATGACCGAGCATAATCGGCTGTGCAGGATTGATACGCGCGCCGGTCTCCAAGTCTATCACTGAATGCATATCACTGACGGAAAGGGTAACCTCGTCAGCAATAAGACAGTTGTGTCCAAAAGTGATTTCCGCCGGCTCGTGCGTAGATATTTGAGCGCTGCCGACAAATGAGGTAAACTCTGCGATAATTAATTTTGTCGGAGCCACAATATGCATTCTAGCTTTGGCCAATCGCACGTGATCGCCGATATGGACCACGGCACCTGACCCACAATGCAAATAAATATCGTCACTGTTAGAGTTCTTACCGATAATCACATGGCTGTTATCGCGCTCAAAAAAAATTGTTCCATTTTGAGTCTCAAGAAAGTCGTCAGACGTATCAATTTGGTTATTGTGGCCGCGGTCAACGATCTTGATTGGCATGCTCGATCAATCTCATCTTACGCAATCCAGCGTGAGCCACAACGATGATGCTGCACCGAGGGACCGAGCGCTAGACTCCATCGACAGTCACGCCAATATCGCATCGGTTCGAGAGCCTTGTCCATCCGGCGCGGATCCCCCGATTCTCGACGCCCTCACCCCTCGACCGGTGTAGCGGGCTACCGTAGAGACACCTGCCATGGGGCTAAACGCTCGGATCACCCTCTTACCTGAATGCAGGCCGGTCCCGCGACAACGATCGCGCTCGTGGTAGAAGGCCTGAACTTGCAACACCCAGGCTCCAGGGCGTGTGGTTGTCGGCAGTCAGTTAGGCGGAAAGGCACGGAACACACGTTGATGTCTATGGGACCCGTATACCGTCAAAATCTGATCGACCTGATGCAGGGCGGCTCATGGCAAGCTGTCAATCAGGACGGTTCCTTGCAAGCAGAAATAAACCCATCCCTTTCCTGGCGGAAGATCGACCTCGGCCTTCGGTTTCCAATCCAGTCTATACAAATAGACTCATCAAACCCGAGGCCAATCCAGAAGACGTTCAACGATATCGTTGCATTCTCGGATGACGGCGAGACGTGGTCGCATCCTGAGATAATCCCGCCAGTCGGTGGGGAGGATGGCGCGCTGTCGATGCAGTTTGTTCCGGGCGAGACGAGCTGGACACGCTATATCCGAATCGGAGTAGGGCTGAATATCGGAAGCGCCGTGCGTATCTGGAGTGAGCGCACCAGTTTCGATCTTATCGCCCTGCGCAAGCTTCTCGACGCAGATTTTGATATTGTGTCTGAGCGTCCAGGTCTCGATGTTTACAGAGCTTACAGATTTCTGAGCAGCCCAAATCAGAAAAGCTTAGCTCTTGTCGGTATCGATCTCTACGAGAATGGCGCCTTCGGCAATTTCATCATCCAATGCTTGCTCGCCATCGGCATCTGCCGCGCGCTTAAACTTAAATATATCAAACTCTCGATCATGGATAGAAGCGAAGTTCTTGACATAAAACACCCTGTTGATATCGGTGGCATAACTTTCATACCATCGACAGACGCGCTTCCCGATGACGGTTATTTTTTGTCTGGAATGTTTTTTGACGTCAAAGTACAAAAACTGTCACAAGATCTTGAGCAAAAAGAATCCCGGCACATCATAACGAAATATATCCATCCACTCTTTAATCGCTTACCTGCCAAATTTAGTGATAAACCGCGCGACCAATTGCTCATCCATATCCGCTCCGGCGATATTTTCAGCACTTGGGTCGCCCCCCATTACCCCCAGCCACCCCTAGCCTTTTACAAATTGGTCATTAGCCGCCTCCTCGCAGAGAAGCGTATCTCATCGATTAAGATTGTCTTCGAGAACCGTCTCAATCCGGTTATCACTGCCTTAGAGGCATATATTTCTGAAATTGGGATTCCACTAGCAACTCAGAGCGGCACCCTGGCAGACGACGTCGCGGCACTAGCGAACGGGCGTTACTTAGTGTTTGGCCTTGGAACCTTTGGGCCAGGAGTTTGTCATCTTTCGGAGTCTGTTGAGCAAGTCTTTTATTTCGCCTCCGGCTGGCCTCAACACTTTCGTGGCATTCCAACTATTGGGACCATCATCGAAGTACTCGATGTGGCGGGCGCGTACACCAAAGTCGGAGAATGGGACAACTCGCCGGAGCGTCGGCAGTTGATGCTTGACTACCCGCTCGAGAACCTCGCCTTCGACGACGCCTGAACGCCCTCGGGCGACGTGCCTTGCCGTGGTTCAGAAAGTCGGTGACAAGCTCCGCGAGCTATCCCGGAGGATCAATTTGGTCAGCGCTGTCCAGCCCTCAGAGGCCCTGCGGGTCAACGCCTTCCCGATGCACCGGGCCGAGATCCTGATGCGGCAGCGGCGGCGCCTGCGTCCGCGCCGCAAGACCCTGGTCAGCTTCGCCGCGAAGTACCATTACGTCGAGAGCCAGCGCCGCCTCGTGGCCGCCGCGGCCGCCACCGGGGATTTCGACACGATCGAGAGCTGGTCGCCCGACCGGTTGCGCGGGACCCCGTTCTACGCGGCGCACAGGGCGATCCTCGACCGGTCCCGCGGCGCCGGGAACTGGGCCTGGAAGCCCTACATCATCGCCGAGGCGCTGGCGCAGAGCCGCGACGGCGACTTCATCGTGTTCACCGATACCGGCATGCAGGCGATCGACGACGCGCCCCTGCCGCCGGTCGCCCCGCTCCTGACCTGGCTCGCCGGGTCCGGACGCCGGGTGGCCGTGGGTGTGCTGCACGGCAAGCCGCAGCGGGTCTGGACCAAGCGCGACTGCTTCGTGCTCATGGACTGCGACACCGAGCGCTACTGGAACGCCGACCAGATCCAGGCGACCTGGATCGCCTTCATGGTCAGCCCGGAGACCCGCAACCTCGTCGCCGAATGGCTGCGCTATGCCGGCGACGAACGGGTCGTCACCGACATCCCCAACCAGATGGGCTTAGCCGATTTCGACGGCTTCATCGACCACCGCTTCGACCAGAGCATCCTGTCGAACCTGATCTACAAGCTCGACCTGGAGATCCCGCCCCTGCGGGAGGCCTCGAAGAAGATCAAGACGCTGATCGGCGAATTGGAGATGGACACGCTGGTCTCGGCGCGGCCGTCCGAGAACATCGCGCTCGGCAAGACCTGGCGCGCCAGCTCCGCCTCGCCCTGGTCCGGGACGAGCGGCCTCTACGGCGAGCGGACCACCGGCGACCCGTCGTTCTTCTTCCACACGGCGCTCGAGTCGAATCCCTGGTTCGTGCTCGATCTCGGCGCGGTCGAGCGGGTCTCGGAGATCCGCATCTACAACCGCTGGGGGCAGCCCAGCGAGCGCGCCCAGATGATGCGGGTGTGGCTGGGCGAGACCGAGGCCGAGTATCGTCTCGTCTTCGACGCGGTGGATGCCGACTGGCATCCCGGCATCCCGCTGCATCTCCGGTTCGACAAGGCCCGGTTCCGCTACCTGAAGGTCGATCTCGACGAGGAGCAGGTCCTGCACCTCGACGGGATCGAGATCTTCGCGGCCGGCTGAACGGGCCTGCCTGAAGACAGCCCGCATCACGGACGACGACACGCATGACGAAGGCGACCGCATGAGCGCTCCGGCCGGCGACAGGCCGCTCTTTCCGTTCGGGCCGATCCTGTTCTTCGGCGACTCGGTGACCGCGTCCTGGACGGCGCAGAGGCCCGAGGCCTTCTCCGGGCCGCAGACCGTGGCGCGCGGGATCCCCGGACAGGCAACCCGGGACATGGCGCGCCGGCTGCGCTCTGAGATCGCCCTCTACGGGGCAAGGGGCCTCCACCTGATCTGCGGCCGCGACGACATCCTCGGCGGCCACCCGGGCGTCTCACTGGACGGCATCGTGGCCGACATCCGGGCGATGCTCAGCGACACGCGCGACCTCTACGTGCGCAGCTGGGTCGGCTCGATCCCGCCGGTCGACCCGGCCTCACCCGCCGCGTCCGGACGGCCCATCGAACTCATCGCGCAAGTGAATGCGTGGCTGCGCGATCACGTGCACGAATACGGCGCCGGCTTCATCGACCACGACCCCGTCCTGGCGAATGCGGCGGGCGGGCTCAAGCCCGAATTCAGCGACGACGGCGTGAGCCTCAACACCGCCGGCAACGAAGCGCTCCAGGCCGCGATGCTGGCGGCGCTCACCGCCCCCGGCGTCGACCAGATCTGGCCGCCGCCGGAGAGCGAGGACGCCGCGCGGCGGCGCAAGTTCCTGCACCATTTCGGCTATCTCGACTCGAACACCCGCCACCCGAGCCCCTACATCCAGTTCTCCGGCAAGCCGGGCGCGAGCCATTACGGCGTCCCGTTCGACGCCCAGGGCTTCCTCAACGCCACCGCCATCACGGAGCACAAGCCCCCCGGCGAGACCCGGATCTTCGTGGTCGGCGACTCGACCACCATCGACGGCGGTACCCTCGCCAGCACCCTGCCCGGCCGCCTCGAACGGCTGCTCCAGGCGCAGGGTCGCACGCGCGCAAAAGTCTACAATTTCGGCGTGATGTCGAGCTGCCTCACGCAGATGACCCACCTGATCTGGTCGAGGCTGGTCGGCTACCAGCCCGACGCGATCGTGGTGATGAGCGGCAGCACCGACCTGTTCCAGCCCTGGACCTACGATCCGCGGCCCGGCTACCCGTACAACGCCTTCATCACCGAGCGGCTCTACGACCATTTCTTCGACACGCACGATCCCCGGGCGCGGGAGGACGGCCTGTCCTACGATGCGCTGGTCACGCTGATCTACGAGGAGCTGAAGCGGCTGCGCGCGGAGGTGGGCTGGCAGACGCCCGGCTGGGAGGACGCGATCGTCCACCACTACCGGCTCGCCGCGCACCGCCTCACCAAGCTGTCCCACGACCACGCCGTGCCGATCGTGAGCGTCCTGCAGCCGACCGTGCTGCGCAAGCGCCACCTCACCGAAGTGGAGCGGAGCGTCGCCTCGGGGGCGTTCCTGGCCTATCTCGATCGTCAATACGGCAAGCTGGAAGCGTTCACCGCCGAACTCGCGGCGCGGCGGCCCTACCGCAGCACCTTCACGGCCCTCGACCTCAGCGGGCTCTTTCGCGACCGGGAGGAGGGGACCTTCTACGACATCGTCCATTACGACGACCCGGCCCGCGAGATCGTCGCCGCGCGGCTGGCCGACGAGGTCACCCGCGTGCTCGACCGGCCGCGCACGCCGTTCGAGCGGGTCCGGCGCTGGCTCGGCGGGGGACGGTAGCCCGCCGTCTTACCCCTGTCGGTCAGCTCGCTTCACGCGATGGGTAAAAATGACCGACAGCCACGGCACCACCTCGTGCTCGACCTCGATCGAGAGCAGCACTTCGAGGTGGAGCGCGTAAGGAAGGGTGAGGCGGAAACCGCAGCGGGCCTCCTCCATGGTGGTCGGCATGTCGCCCAGCACCGCCGCGATCACATCGGGCCGGTGGACGTCCACGGGGATCCGCTGAACCGCGCCGTCGACCTCGGCGATGAGCGTCGCCTTGGCTCGGCTCGCCGAAACCACCCAGCCGGAGAGCAGCACCTGCCCGTCCTGGATCTCGGCCCAGACGCGGTCCTGCGGCGTTTCGAGGTTCGCCCGGGCGAAGGAATCCGGCAATTCGCCGTCGAGCTCGGCGATCGTGCAGCCGACCTCGTATTTCTCGAAGCCACGCCCCTCCCCGAAGATCTTAGCGAACTGCTTCTGGTACTGCGCCACCCGGGCGTTCTTGATGTCCTCGGGCAGGCCCGACCACTGGCCCTTACCCTGGATCGTGTAGACTGACAGGAGTTCGCGAAGGAAGGCTATGCGACCCTTGTCGGCGACATAAAGGTTCATCAACCAGTCGGCGGCCGATGTTGTCTCGTAGAATGCCTCCGGTATACGGCGAAGAGCTTCGGCGCGGTAGAAACATGCAGAAAAGTTTGCGCTTAGCGGCGCGTTGGCTAACACTGGAAAGCTAATCGTACCGGTCGGATACCGGCCCTGTTCGTCGTGCGGGACGAAAGAGCCGGTCGCGGGGTAGTGTAGCAGGACCCAGTTAAAGCACATGTCGAGAGCGCGGTCAGTGCGCAGCATGCGCATTTGCATTGCGATCTTCCGATCGGAGAGCCAGTAATCGTCCGCCTCGCAGAAGGCAATGAAGCGACCCGTACAGGCGTCGATGCAATCTTGCATGTTGCGTAACATACCAAGATTGCGCTCCCGGGGACGCACGGTGATCCGCTCCGGATCACGCGCCCGGTAAGCCTCAACTATTTCGGCCGATCCGTCGGTGGACTTATCATCTCCAATGATCACCTGAAGACGGAATAGACCGCGTTGCGCAAGCACTGTGTCTAGACAGCGGCGGATGTACCCAGCGTGATTATAGGCAGTCACGATCACACTGACAGTCAACTGCTCTTCTAGCCAAGAGCGCAAAATCGACGGATCGCCGGTGAGGTCTTCCGGTGCATCGAGACCCATGTCGCTCAGAGCCGAGCGGGCAATGTCGGAATGCGTGTCGATCAGGTGCCCGAGGCTCGGGACGTCCTCCTCGTCAAGATAGGCCTCGGCCAAGCGCCGGAAGATTGTCTTCTGCGAAGCCTCGTAGCCCACCGAGTAACGGCCGCCAAAATGGCCTCGCAGTTGACGAAAGAACTCGATTTCGGCGTGACCGAGCTTTTTGTGTCGGGCGAGCTCGGTCTCATAGGTCGCCCACATCCCGGCCATGTGCTTGCGGTAGACTGCCATCACTTGAGGTAGGAAGCCGATGCGACCGACCTCGGCGTGCATCAGATGAACGTACCAATCCACCGGGGCGATGCTGTCATCCAGCTGGAATGCTTCCTCGCTGTGATAGCGCCAACGATAAATTACGCTATTGGTCTGAATAAAATTATGAGCGACGAGATCAGAGAGCGAGGGCTGCGAACTCGAATGCTTCGGATAGAGCTCTTCGACACCGGGCATCTCCTCATAAACGACACGTACCGGATGGAAGCAGACGGTGAATTCTGGTCGCTCCCGCAGGAAGTCGACCTGGCGTTGGAGCTTGCTGGTATCAGTCCAATAATCGTCACCCTCACAGATTGCCACGTACTCACCACGGCAGCGTTCCGCGAGGTCGGCGAAATTTTTATTCACTCCGAGATTTTCGGTACGCAGCACCGCGACGAGGTTGGGGTGTTGCGCGGCGTACTCCGCGATGATGTCTGCGGTCCCATCGCTCGAGCAGTCGTCGCCAACGACGAGCTCGAAAGGGAAATTCGTGATTTGACTGAGGATACTGTCGAGAGTCTCACGGATGAACATAGCCTGATTGTACGTGATGCACAGGACAGAGGCGACCGGTCTGGTCGGCTCCAGACCGTCCTCAATGCCCGGTCGAGACCGGATCCAGGCCGCGAAGGGATTGAGGAACGTGCCATCGAAGCTCTCGTCCGGACCGGCGAAGAAGTCGGGACGTGGGCGCCGTCCGAGCCTGGCACCGTACTTCACGTAGTGCTCGAGGGGTGACAGGTCGGTTAAACCGACATCGGGGTAGCGCATCGCGTACCAGATGTGGTCGAACAGACCGCTGCGATAGATCGTCGAGAAATCTTGCTGCCATGGCTCAAATGCGGGTGTGGACTTGACCAAACCCACCGCGGCCGCCCCTGAACCATCCTGCATCGGTCTGACCTCTCGAGCGTGCGGCAACTAACAGCTCCCCTAGGCCACGAGGAAGGGTGGGTCAACGCAACTTATATGATCTAACCCACCCGGTCAGCGCCACGAATACAGATTTTTTCTATCTTAATTCGCTTCTTAACGCTGTCACGCTAAATGATTACCTGACAACCCGATCTCAGAGCGTACTTGGGAGACGCCCTTCCTCGGAGCCGTGGTTGTAATAGTGCTGAGTCGGGTCGGCGCCGGCACCCGCAACATCGCTGTTGCATGCGAGGTAGAATTGGCGGTCGAACAACCCAGAAGTTTCGAGCCATCCTAGCATTGTGTGCTCGGATACGACCGGTGAGCGGTCAGGGACAGCGGATGCGGCCTCTCGATAGAGCTGCGCAAATCGGGCTATCCGGGCGGCGATATCCTTGGCAGCGGGGCGGCGCACCGAGGAGGCGACAACGCTCGACTGCTCACCGGGACGCAGGCGATGGAGGTCTGCCTCGGCTAGGCGGACCAACCGGGCTAACTCGCCCTGCGCTTCCTTGAGCCTCGCCTGCGTCTCGACGAGTTCGGCGCGCAGCGCCTCAATGTCCTCGGTCAAGGTCGGCTCCGTGTCACTCACGACATCCTACGATTGTCAGTTACGCAGCAGGATCAACCAAATACTAGCGACAGAGCGTATCTGCCGAGTGAGGCGGGGTGATACGATCGGCTCCCGGACCGGTCAACCCTGAGCGCTTCGGCACGCGATCACCGCGGCATCAGCAGGGACACCAATCTGCGCAACGCCAGCGCATCCTGTTCCGCCGGGGCTTGCGTGAGGTAGCCGCCCGTGTCCGCCAGATCCGGGGCCGCCGACAGCCAGTATGGAGGCGTCTCCGGTGCGAGAAAGAGCTGGCGGGCAACCGTTTCAATCGGCTGGCCGGTGAACCAGGGGGCGTAGGTCTCGGTGAAGAACCGGAAATAGACCGGCCAGTTCTCCGGCGTGGGCGCCAGCCTGTTGACCGTGTCCCCCCCGGAAATCAGCGTGAGGTTGGTCTTCAGGGCCGCTGATCCCTCACCGTGCATCAGGTTGGCGGTCGATTTGAGGGTGTTGGTTGGATGGGTCCGGTAGTGGAGATGCACCGTCGGAATGAAGACCGGCTCGACATGGATCATGCAGCGGATGAGGAAGTCCCAGTCGTGGCACATGCGGTAGGCCGCGAACGGTCCGACCGTCTCGTAGAGCCCGCGCGAGAAGACGAGGTTGCCGCTCGTCACCGCAATGTTGTGCTGGAGCAGCGCGAAGCCGACGGTCGGGCAGGCGCCAGCCTGTGCCAGCACATCCCGGTACCAGGCGCGGACGGGATCATCATCGCTGAGCCGGGCCCCGTCGCCGTCCAGGAAATCGACCCCCGTGAAGGCGACGAAATCCCGCGTGCCGAGCAGCGCATCGAGGATGACCCGGAACTGGTCCGGCGCGTAAGCATCGTCGGAGTTCAGGATGCTGAGCATGTCCCCGCTCGCCCGCGACAGGCCGAGCGCGATCGTCGCATGCGCGCCGCCATTGCGGTCGAGCATTTCGCATCGGATCCGGACCGGTCCGGCGTAGCCGTCGATGGTTCAGCCGATGATCGACCGCGAGTCGTCGGTTGAGGCATCGTCGACGATGATCAGCTCGTCGACGGGACGGTCCTGGTCCAGCACCGAGCGGATCGCCTGCGCGATGTAGGGCGCGTGGTTGTAGGACGGGATCACAACGGAAATCCGCCGTCCGGGAGACGACCGAGTCGTGCGCCGCAGGAATTGGGCGCGCGCGGACTTGGAGACGAACAGCAACATCGCTGCTCAGAACCTATCCACGTTGGCTTTGCGGCGCGGCCTTAGGCGGCATCAAGTTGCGCCTGTAGCAGGGCGATCCGCGGCCGCATCTGCCGCTCGAAGCTGTATTCCCGTAGGATCGCGAGCCGGCCACGCTCGCTGAGCCGTCGGAGCGCCTCGCGATCCTCCGCGTAGAACGCGATCTTGGCGGCGATCCCGTCGACGTCACGGGTGATCAGCTCAAACTCCTTGCCGGGCACGAGGGCCGGCGTCCCGTCGAGCCGGCGGTTGAGTTCGAGGGAGTCGGAGAGGAACATCGCCACCCCGCGCAGCCCAGCCTCGACGCAGGAGGTTGTCGGGAATCCGTCGAACGATCCGCGGCCGCCCTCGCTCTCCATCTGGGACAGGTTCGGCGAGATGACGATGTCCATGCCGGGGTAGAAATCCGGGAAGAACGAGGCCGGCTGCACGCCGTGGAAGCGCACCCGCTCGACCTGCGTGAGGCCGAGCAGCTCCGGCGTCCAATCGCCGACAAAGTGCCATTCAAAGCGCGGGTCGTCGGCGTAGCGGCGGACCAGTTCGGTGAACACGTCGCTGCCCTTCTCGACGCCGCGCTCCGTGTAGCGCTGGGCGACGAAGCAGATCCGGATCGTGTCGTCCAGCGGGCGCCCGAGCCGCGAGCAGCGGGCGCTGGCGGCGACATCCCAGCAATCGGGCGAGACGGCGCCGAAGATGAAAGCGATCCGGTCCGGATCGCACCAGCCCCGGTCGAGCAGGTAACTGCGCTGAAAGGTGTGGGTCGTGAGCACCTTGGCGAAGCGGCGGTCGCCGAGAACGCGCCGGAGTTTAGCATCTGAGACGGGGTCGTTCGGCATGAAGCTGCCCCCCGGGTAGAGGGTGAAGACGAAGCGTTCTGCGCGCAGGTCCGGGTTCGAGGCCAGCAAGACGGCGGCGTTGTGCAAAAAAGTCGTGTGCAGAACCTTAGCGCTGAGGTCGTGGCCGGTGTTCAGAGCCCGCACCCGGCCTGTCAGGGTCGGATGGTCTGCCTCGAATTGACGCACCTCGTCGAGGAACGTGCGGTCAGGCTGATAGCGGCCGATATCGTGCAGCGACGAGGCGGCCCGGCTGTCGGGGATCGCGTAAAGGTAGGTGCTCAGCTCGCCATAGCGGAATGCCGAAAAGCGGGACGGAAAGCTCGAATCAAGGAGGAGGAGTCCCGTCCCCGCACCTCGGGTTGAGGCCAGGCGGGGGCGTTCGGTGATCTGCGGATAGACCGCCCAAGCCTGGTTGGCGGCCTGCCAAGCATGCGGAACGAAATCCGGCACGGTGCGGCTCTCGGCATAGAGACGCTCGGCCTGCAGTCGGTCGCGCTTGAGCAGGTCGTGTAGAGCCTTGGTGTGCGGGCTAGTGTCGCCGAGTTCGAGGGCGAGACGCGCCTGCTCCTCGGACTCGACCAGTCGGCCCCACGTCCGGAAGATCACAGCCAGACGGAAGCGGAACAGAGCCGGGTCCTCATACCCGACCGCCAGGGCGATCTCGTAGGCCGCGGCAGCGGTCCCGAGCCGACCCAGAGTCTCGGCGTGATAGGCGGCGATGGCGCAGCGGCCGATCAGGCCGGCGCCTTCCTGTCCCGCGGCCGCGTGGGCGGCCTCCAGCGCCGCTTCGCGCCGCCCCAACCCCAGCAGAACCCCGACGCGTATAAGCAGGGCCTGGAGCCCGGTGACCGGGCCACCATCCAGGATCGCCAGGGCCTCGTCGGCTGCGTTGGCATGCAGCCGCTCGGCCGCTGCCTGGACCCGCGCGTACGGGTTTTCCGGATCACACGCCAGCACCGCGCCGGTAGCCTCGGCGAGCGCCCGGCCCTCCAGCAGATTGGGCAGTCGGCCCTCGGCGGCGCCGTAATGGAGGTAGTGGCCGAGCGGATTGACCCCGGCTTCGGCGATATCGGGATAGAGGGTCAAGTAGGTGCGCGTGCTGAACAGCGGCGAAGGATCGCGGCCCTCCGCCACCCCGCGGGCGCAGTAATGCTCGGCTGGGCCGAGGCCGGCGGCGTCGGAAGACGAGACCTGCGCCCGGTAGAAAGCCGCGTCGAACAGGGGGTTGGGGTCGAATTCCGAGAGCCAGCCCTCGGCCGCGTAGGCGGCCGCATCCACGCTGCCCAGGCCGCCGGTGCGACGGGCCACGTAGCCCGCGTCGAACAATCCCGCCAGATCCGGATGCATGCCGTCGTCCGTCCCTCTCGGCGCGCCTGTCGGTTCGGCGCAGGGCGGGCAGCCGTCTAGGCCGACGTGCTCAAGTCCCGCCGAGCCTAAGCGCGGCGTGGCTTCTCGCATAGCGGGCCCGGCGTGCCTACCCCGCGGCGGTGCGGATCGCTCGCTGCATCCGAGGACAAAGGCTGATCTGACGAGACCGCTTGCCGGATGGCCTCGAGGGACCGCCGCGCCGGCTCAGGCCGTGCACCTCAGGGCACTGTCGATCTCATTCCCGCAGCCGCTCGAAGGCTGCGAATTCTTGAGTCGCCGACCGACGAAGGTTAGGAAGTATCGTCGGCATCAAGAGGATCAGCGCCACGCGACCGCTTCTGATCTGGCCGAAGACGCGCCCGTAAAAACCCTCGGCGACCCCATAATGCCACGACGCGAGCATCATGCCGAAGATCGCCGCGATGAGAAGTACGGCGATTTTGAACCATAAGGACAGGCCTTCCGGCGGACGAGCTCAGGTCGCAGGCGCGCTAGCCTCGGGGACGCGCCGCATCACAGGCCGTCCAACGAGCTGCAGCTCGACGCCGGGGCAAAGAACATCCGTGGGGGCCTGGCACTGTTCGTTGTCACCTCCAATGAGCAGGCCGCGGAGGCGCGCGAACTTCATTGAACCTGTCGAGCCGTTGCGGGATGAGACCGACCTGTTAAGGGGGTATTAATATTTTGCTTCGACACAGATTTACTGCATCCGCAGCCAATATGACCGGGATAGAAGTGGCGGCGCCAAATGGACGCCGTCCGGAGCGGGTAGGATCTGAGCCGCTCGCACCAGTTTTGTGCGTTCCGAGACATTTGTAGCACAGCCTTGAGTGATTGATTGACCTTGGCCAGAGCCCAGGATTTTGGAAAGACGACGTGCAACCATCCGCATCCGCCGCCTCGAAGCCCTCTCCCGTGAGCTTTCTGTCGGCCATCCGCGGCTGCCGGAGCGCTGTGATCGGGCTGTTCCTGTTCAGCGCTCTGATTAACATCCTTTACCTCACCGGCTCGTTTTACATGCTCCAGGTTTACGACCGGGTCCTCCCGAGCCGGAGCGTGCCGACCCTGATCGCCCTTTCGGCTTTGGCCGCTGTTCTCTATGGGGGTCAAGCGGCGCTCGACTTTTGCCGCCAGCGCGTGCTCGCCCGCATGGCTCGGTCGGTGGATGAGCATTTAAGTCCGCGGGTGTTTACCCTTGTGACCCGTCTGCCCTTGATGGGGCGGGGGGGCGGCGCGGGCCTGCAGCCCTTGCGCGATCTTGATCAGGTGCGGAGCTTTCTCGCCGGAGGCGGGCCGCTAGCCTTTTTTGATTTGCCCTGGATGCCGTTCTATTTGGCGATCTGCTTCCTATTCCATCCTTTGATCGGACTTGCCGCTTCGGCGGGAGCCGTTGTGCTGGTGCTGTTGACGATCTGCACCGAAGTGTTCACTCGCAGGCCCGTCAAGGCTGCGGCCCTGCACGGGGCGGCGCGCATGAGTCTTGCGGAAGCGAGCCGGCGCAACGCCGAGGTCGTCGTCGCCATGGGCATGGGCGGGCGTTTGAACGCGCGCTGGAGCGCGGTCAACCAGCAGCATCTGGATGCGCACGAACGCGCAGGCGACGTTGCGGGTGGGCTCGGTGGCGCGTCCAAGGTGGCGCGTATGGCCTTGCAATCAGGCGTGCTCGGGCTGGGGGCTTATCTTGTCATCCATGGCGAGGCGAGCAGCGGCATCATCATCGCGGGCTCGATCCTGTCCGCCCGCGCCCTGGCGCCGGTTGAGCTGGTGATCGCGCACTGGAAGGCGTTTGCCGGCGCTCGTCAAAGCTGGGGGCGCTTGCGCGAACTATTCGTGGCCGTGCCCGAGACCGCCGAGCCGCTGCCCTTGCGCCCGCCCGCGTCGACGCTGTCGGTTGAGGCGCTCAGCGTGGTGCCGCCCGGCGATCAGCGGCTTGTGGTCAGGGACCTGTCATTTGCCCTGCAAAGCGGCAGCGCGCTGGGCGTCATCGGCCCAAGCGCGTCGGGCAAGTCGTCGCTGGCGCGAGCCTTAGTGGGCGTGTGGCGGCCGGCGCGCGGCAGCGTGCGGCTAGACGGAGCGGCGCTGGATCAATGGTCGCCCGAAGCTTTGGGTCGGCATGTCGGCTATCTGCCGCAGGATATCGAACTGTTTGACGGCACGATCGGGCAGAACATCGCCCAATTTGAACCCGACGCCGATCCTGAGGCGATCATCCGGGCCGCCGAGCAGGCGGGGGTGCATGAGCTGATTGTGCGTCTTCTACAGGGCTATGACACACGCATCGGCGAGGGTGGCATGGCGCTGTCGGGCGGACAACGACAGCGCATCGGCCTAGCTCGGGCCCTGTATGGCGATCCGTTCCTTGTGGTGCTGGACGAGCCCAACTCAAACCTGGACAGCGAAGGCGAACAAGCCCTGACGCAGGCGATCGCGAATGTGCGGGCGCGCAATGGGATTGCGGTGATCGTAGCGCACCGGCCGAGCGCCTTGGCGTCCGTCGACCAGGTGCTTGTGATGGGCGGCGGCGAAGCCAAGGCGTTGGGACCCAAGGAGCAGATCATGCGTCCGGCCGCGCAGGCAGTAGCGCCGGCGGGCATGCCGGGGCCGGGTGGGCCTGTGCGTCCCGCAGCCGCGGCGGCCGGAGCGGTCTGATCACCATGCAACCCAACAGCAAAACCTATCGCTCGATGCGCCGCTCGCTGCTGGGCGGGGCGGCGGTCGCCGGCCTTTTGGCTTTTGGTATTGGGGGCTGGGCGGCGACCGCGGAGCTGTCCGGTGCAGTGATCGCGCCTGGATCGCTGGTTGTGGACTCAAACGTGAAGAAGGTTCAGCACCCGACCGGAGGCGTGGTGAGCGAAATCAAGGTGCGCGAGGGCGATCCCGTCAAAGCCGGCGACGTGGTGGTGCGCCTCGACGACACGCAAACCCGCGCCAATCTGGCGATTGTCACAAAAAGCTTGGACGAACTCGCGGCCAAGCAGGCCCGCGACGAAGCCGAGCAGGACGGAACCGAGCGGATCGTGTTTCCGGCCGATCTTTTGGCGCGAACAAAGGATCCCGAGGTAGCCCGGGTGGTCCAGGGCGAGCAAAAGCTGTTTGAAATCCGCCGCGCGGCGCGGGACGGCCAGAGCGCGCAGTTCAGGGAGCGCATCGCTCAGCTTCGCGAACAGATCTCGGGCCTCACCGACCAGCTGGCGGCCAAGAAGCGCGAACTCGCGCTCGTGTTCGAGGAGCTGAAGGGCGTTCGCGAGCTTTGGCAGAAGAACCTGATCCAGATCGGGCGGATGACGGCTTTGGAACGCGATGCGGCTCGGATCGAGGGTGAGCGGGGCACGCTTGTGTCCACCATCGCTCAAACCAAAGGCAGGATCAGCGAAACCGAGCTCCAGATCCTGCAGATCGACCAGGACCTACGAACGGAAGTCGGCAAGGACTTGGCCGAGATCCGGGCCAAAACCTCGGAGCTGGTCGAAAAAAAGGTCGCGGCCGAAGACCAGCTCAAGCGCGTGGACATCCGCGCACCCCAAAACGGAAAGGTTCATCAGCTCACCGTTCACACCGTGGGGGGCGTAATTACGCCAGGGGCTGAGCCGATCATGCTGATCGTGCCCGAGGCGGATGCGCTCACGGTTGAAGCCAAGATCCAGCCGCAAGACATCGACCAAGTGCGGATCGGGCAAAAGGCGGTGCTGCGCTTTTCCGCCTTCAACCAGCGCACCACGCCGGAGTTGATCGGCGAAGTGAGCCGGGTCTCGGCCGATGTCAGCCAGGACGCCAAGTCGGGAGCGGCCTTTTACACGATCCGCATAAGCGTGCCGGCGTCGGAACTCGATCGTTTGAAAGGACTGAAACTTGTGCCCGGCATGCCGGTGGAGAGCTTCATCCAAACCGGCGACCGCACCGCCATCTCATACCTAACCAAGCCGTTGCAGGATCAGGTCGCGAAAGCGTGGCGGGAGAAATGAGCGCCTCGGCGGGGCTTAATGCTTTACGCCGGAATGAGCAGAGATTGCAGAAGTATAAAGTGGCCGAGAACTACCACCAGCCGCTGTCGTGGCGCGAACGGAAGATGCAACGTTTCAGATCGGCTCGATCAGCCCAGCGCTTCCTCACATCCCATGCCGCCATCCACAAAACCGTCAAACTTCAGCGCCACCTCGTGTCCTGCGGCACGCTTCGAACCTTTCGGGCAGAGGCGATGCAAGCCTGGCAAGTCGCGACCGCCGCGGTGTGAGTGGGTGATGGCGTCAAGCTGTTCTGCGCCTCCGTGCGGTTCCTATGACAAAGCCGCCCGTGCGGTTTCACAAGCTTTCCAATCAAACAGGTCCGCGGCTTCAAGTCCCATTTCGGCGCAACGAGCGACCGTACGCTCGACCTATCGGCTCAGCCGCAGACGCCCCCCCCTCCCACGGTCCGTTTTGGGCTGCATGGTCATGAACTACCCACGGTTCCGGTGCATCTTAAATCGCGCAAGTGGTAGGTAAGGCTTAGAACAAAAGCGCTTTTTGCTTTGGACCAAGGCGATTCGTTCCGACCCTGGCGGCCCTGCGCCACATGACCTCCCAGCCTAGTTGGCGCTCACACTAGGTGGAAGTCAGACGCAGTCAATTGAGCCTTGGTGACCCCCTGCAGCGTCACCGAGTTGATGGCGTCCAAAACAATGGTGACGTTTCCGTTCACGTCCGTGGCGTGGCTCAGAATGTCCGCCGGGCTGGAGAACACGGTGTGATCAAACCACAGCCCGTCCTGCTTGACGTCGAACCCTGAAATCACGTTCTTGCCGAAGTTGGTGTGGAACACGAAGTTGTCCACGCCTGCGCTGGCCACGAACTTGCCAGTGCCGGTCGAGCCCACATCGATCGCGTTGGGAATGCTTGCGACCCCGATCTGGCCGTCGTTGTTCAGATCCTGCGCGAAGCTCTTTTCCAGCTTGAGCAGGGACGGGTCCGAGCCCGACACCGTACCGACGGCGTATCCGGTGAAGTTGCCGTTCGCGTCGGCGTTCCACACCGTGTACTGGTCCGCGCCCCCCTTCCGTAGCTGGCTTGCAGGGCAGCCCAGGCACGATCCCGGGCCGCCTCGATGCGCTTGGCGGCACGATCGAGACGCTGCTGTTCGACGCGCTTCGCCTCGCGCACGGCGAATTGATCGACGAAGGTCGAGGAGAGCGACGATATCTCGATCGGCGCGCAGGCCCCGTCGGTGCCGCTTCTGCCTGATGCGCTTTGCTTCGATCGGCTTCGATTTGAGGACGTGGGTCGCGGCGAGACGGGTCCCGTCAGCTTCGGTGCGTGTGGTGTGATGG